>NZ_CP107031.2:0-300000 GCF_027474845.2 Maribacter aestuarii | reverse complement strand
GTTTCCTATGTACGGGGATAGTACAATATCTCTTCCCCATTTAGAGTCTTTAACACGGGATGGAATTCTTTTTACGAATGCCGTTTCACCTGTACCCGTTTGTGCACCTGCTAGAAGCGCTATTATAACAGGAATGTATCCTACTACATTGGGAACACATAATATGCGCACTTACAATGCCTACGCTAATGGTGAAAATCAGCCAAGTATTGGAATCCCCAGCTATTCACCTATGGTACCCGAGGGTGTGAAAATGTTTACCGAGTATCTCCGCAAAAAAGGATATTACACGTCCAATGGCCCTAAAGAGGATTATAATTTTGAAAAAACTGATGGGGCCTGGGATGAAAGTAGTAAAAATAGACATTGGCGAAAACGGAGGGCCGGACAACCGTTCTTTGCGGTCTTCAATTTTTCAGTTTGCCATGAATCTCAAGTATGGGCTAGGGCAAAGGATTCATTGTTAGTAAACCCTTCAAAGATAAAAGTACCACCCTATTTTCCAGATACTGAAATTGTTCGGCACGACTTGGCCGTGAACTATAGTAATCTGAAACGTTTGGATGACCAAATAGGTAGTGTTCTAGCGCAGCTTAAAGCAGATGGTCTTTACGAGGAAACCATAATCTTTTTTTACGGGGACCATGGTGGTCCTTTTCCCCGCTATAAGCGAGCACTTTATGATACAGGTCTTAAAGTGCCTATGATTATTAAATTATCGGGAAACGAGCGGCCTGGAACCAAGGACGACCGATTGATCAGTTTTGTTGATTTGGCACCAACCGCACTTTCCCTTGCAGGTATAGAACCACCAAAAGTGATGCAGGGAAGGGCACAATTGGGCACTTTTGCCACTAGAAAGAGCAAAAAGTATACTTATCATTCGTCAGATCGCTTCGATGAAATTTATGATCGCCTGCGCGCAGTTCGTTCCGAACGGTACAAGTACATCAAGAATTTTGATACCACGATTAGTCACGCGCTTGTAGTATCCTATAGAGAACAAATGCCAATGATGCGGGAGCTAAGAAATTTGTATGCCGTCAACGGATTAAACAAGAATCAAGCCCAATGGTTACATCCTCACAAACCTGCGGAAGAACTTTATGATTTAAAAGAAGACCCTTACGAGCTTAACAATTTGGCCTTGCTCCCTATAATGCAGGACACCCTTTTGCACTACAGGAATTTGTTGGACACTTGGATGGAGGAAACCAATGATCTTGGGAGCGTTCCCGAAAACGAATTGATAGATAAATGGATGCCTGATGGTCTGCAACCGCAGATACGGCCTTTGGAGCTAGAAGTCAAAGACTCCACAATAGCCTTGTTTTCCAAAACGAGAGATGCTACCATTGTTTGGAAACACCCAAAAGATTCTGTTTGGAATATTTATGTAGCGCCCTTAAACACCAACATTCACTTTGAAGCAAAAGCAGAAAGAATAGGATATAGGGATAGTGAACTTTTTCAATATGAAATCAATTAAAGTCAATCTAGCCTTCTGAACAAAAGTAATCGGACATCAGCAACACTTTTTCCATTCATTTCCAAAGCCTTCAGGGTTAAAATGCCCTTCCCTTTTTTTAACACCATTTTACCCAATTTCATAGGCACAAATTCTTTGACATAAGATTCCATTCGCGGAACTCTGTCATTCTCCATTCCAGTGAGTGCGGTATCATTGGACTCTTTTATCATAGTAGCAATTCTACTTTTATCCATATTCAATTCCAATATGGAACCAACGGAAGCGGGAGGGCAAGCATAATAGAGTTCCACTTCAAACGTGCCGTCGGCCACAACATCAATATCCCAGGTTATAGAGTCTTTTTCACTTATCCAATTCGTGAAAAAAGTATCGTTGGGAAAACGGTTACTTCTTTTAATTTCACCGTTTGGTGTACCATCACGGGCGGGTAATTGTGTGTACTTGTATTCTGGGTGTCCCACCGTAAAAGGACGAGTATCGTTTTCTTTTGTAATGGATAGGGTCTCCAAAAGCCAATTAGTTTTTTCCATTTCCAAAGAATCCTTAATCGTAGGATATACAGTGGCAACATCATTGGTTTGACCTAAATCTTCGGTCATATCGTATAAACGTCCTTCATCATCCAATCTGTAATTTTGGGTGCGTACGCTAGTTTTTCCATTCCAATGATTAAAGACGAGACGCTCATCCCACGATACATTGTCTTCAAATAGTAATGGACTTAGATTCTTTCCGTCTAGGGGCTTCTTCGTCTGCAAGACAACATTCGTCATGTCTGCCAATGTAGGGAGTAGGTCAATGGCACTCGCAATTTCTTTTATCAACTTTCCAGCAGGGATGGAGTCTTTCCATTGGATGTAGAAAGGAGTTCTAACTCCTCCCTCATCTACCCATCCTTTCTTGCCACGCATACCGCCGTTCCACCGAAATCCATTCGGCCCGTTGTCCGACAAGTATATGACTATTGTGTTTTCTTCTAGATTTAACTCCTGTAATTGTGAAATGATTCTACCAACATTAAAGTCAATATTTTCGACCATGGCCAATGCCGCTTTGGTAAATTTTAAATCTTCTTGCTCCTGACCATGATACAAATTTTCCAGCGGTTTGTCTTTAAACCGTTCCCAATAAGCATCTGGAACTTGCATGGGGCTATGCGGTGTGTTGTATGGAAGGTAAAGAAAAAAAGGTTGATCCTTATTCTTTTCAATAAATGCCAATCCTTTATCCGTAAGGTCATCAACTAGAAATCCGTTTCCTTTTACTATTGTACCGTTATGCTCCAACATTGGACTAAAATAATTTCCCCAATGCCCTGAAGCAAAACCGTAGAATTCATCAAATCCCCTGGCATTAGGGTGATAAGGTGGCTGCATGCCATTATGCCACTTCCCATAGGCTGCCGTTGCATAACCCGCAGACTTCAATACGTCCGCTAGCGTTGTCTCGTCTAGATTCAACCTTTCCCCACCTGAGGAGGTTTCGTAAACTCCTAAACGCGTAAAATGCCTACCGGTGAGGAGTTCCGCCCGAGTTGGCGAGCATACCGGTTGAACATAAAAGTTTTCAAACGAAGCCCCGTTTTTTGCCAATGCATCTATATTGGGTGTGCTGAGATTGGTATTGCCACTGCTACTCAAATCGCCCCAACCTTGGTCATCGGCCATAATGAGAACCACGTTTGGACCTTTCTTTGTGGCTGTGTCCATAGGCTCCTCTTTTCCTTTACAGGATTGGAAAACGAAGCTCAGAATGCAGCCCACTAAAATGATTCTTAAAAATGTAAAGTTCATGTTAGGCAAAATTACTTACTCTTTTATGGCCAAACCAACCATAGAGTCTGCAGTGCCGTAATAAAGAAACCACTTTTCCTTAAAATACACCAGACCTTCAATAAATGTCGTGCCCGCTGCATACTGTCCGCTAACTTCATGAGGTAAACTGGGACAGATGAATGGAGTTTCTAACCGGTCCAACATTTTACTTGGGTCGTTTTTATCAAACAAAACTTGTCCGCCGCAATAGGTTCCTTCGGGCACCGTTGTCGTTGCTCCTTCTCCGCTCAGGTTTTTTCCATTATACAGAAGTAAGATACCGTATTCGGTATAAAGAGCCGGTGGACCAGGTTCTGTCAGATGACTATCAAAATCATTCAATGTAGGCTTAAAAACATGTAGGAGTTCATCATTTTCATCCAATAGGGGTTCCCAACCAATTCCATCATCACTTTGTGCCAAGTTCACAAAAAGTTCACCCCAGTACATTTGATATTTTCCATTGATTTTTTTCGCAATGAGTCTGCCGTTCTTTAATTCGGTTACGATAGAACCGGATTTACTCCATACATCTAAAAATTTACCATCGTAAGCTTTTTCAAAAACAGGACCTTCTTTCGTCCAATTTTTTAAATCTTTGGATGTGGCGGATGACAAACGGGCAATATCCTTGTTCCAACTGGTATAGAGCATAATATAGTCTCCATCCGGAGTTTCGACGATTCGAGGGTCTTCAATTCCGCCCGGTTGGTCCCATTTTGCAAATTCATCATCACTAGGAAATAGAACGGGTTCAGGATATTTCTCAAAATTAATACCGTCCGTGCTGTATGCCAGACCAATTCGTGAAGTTCTATGCCCTAAAATGGCATCAGGATTATCTTCCGCACGAAATAATAGAAAGACGGTATCGTTCCGAACTATGGCCCCAGGATTGAAAACATCGGCTTTTTGCCATTGTACCTTCTTTTTGGAGACCGGGTCAGTGAAAACAAAGCTGGAGTCCGATTGCATTATTGGATTGATTTCGGTTTTTTCAAAACCCAGCATCCATTTATCATTAGAGACTACTGACGATTCGGCATCTATTTTTTTTTCTTCCTTACAGGAAAGCAGTACAAAGGAACAAAAGAAGTAAATGATAAGATTTTTCATAGATATAGGTAGGTTTAACAAGCGTCAATTTAATGATTACTAAGCTTTATATGAGGTTGTAGTTTCACATTTTCGTTCTTTTGAAGTCAACAAGATAAGCCTATTTTGTTTCATTTCAACTCTTCTTAATTTGTGGGTCAGAAGGAAATAGTATTAGATGCTTAAAAATTTAGAATGAGCTTTATTTTCATTAAATTCCACTATTATTGAGTCTCTAATTCCAAACATTTTTATGATGAGACTTATCTTTAAATCAAGAGGATGTATATGTTATTTCGAATGAATTGTCAAGTGGAAATAATACGAAAAATCATTCTTTTCCCTATTGGGACCTTTCTATTAGCTACTGCAATTTTAGGATGTAAAATGGAAAAGGAACCGTTAGAAATGGTTTTTCCTCAAGAAAATTGGGTAGAAAAATCGCCTGAGGAACTTGGTGTTGACCATGAAAAAATGACGGCGGCGTTGGAATATTTAGCTTCGGAATCTGGCGAGGACGGTTTGGACGAAGTTTTCATATCCATCAAAGGCTACTGTATTTACCGGGGTGATTCAATAAACAAGAAACATAATATTTATTCCTCCAGCAAATCCTTTACCAGCACGGTATTGGGTATTTTAACAGATAAGCAGAGTCTATCCGAAGAAACTTTTGCCAAGGAGATTGACACGGCTCTGGCTGCGTTGTACCCCGATGTACAGTTGAAACACTTTGCAAGTATGACCTCGGGGTATAGCGCTCAAGGTGCTACACGATGGGACGAAGTAAGTGAAGATTGGTCATGGACTCCTTATGCGATTGACACTCCGCTTTTTGCACCTGGTACAAAGTATGCTTATTGGGACGAGGCGCAAATGATGTTCGGTCGTTTATTGACCATACATACCGGTCGGACCCTTAAATCGGTTTTTGATGATGCCATAGGCAGAAAAATAGGATTGGGAGACTACGGCTGGGGAACGGAAAAAGAAGTAAACGGTATAGCAATTAATAACGGGTGTACCGGGGTTATGATAAATGCGGAACAACTGGCACGCTTTGGTCATTTTTACCTTAATAATGGAAATTGGAACGGGCAACAACTACTATCTAAGGATTGGATTAATAAAGCTACACAAAACCAAGTATTTACTGATGTTGTTGCAGAGACGGACAGGGATAATGTAGATGGTCGTGGTTGTTACGGTTACAACTGGTGGGTGAACGGTGTTATGCCCAATGGGGATTTGCATATGCCGGATGCACCCAAGTCTTTGTATTATGCTAGTGGTCTACATAATAATATGTGTTTTGTAATCCCTGAATGGGATATGGTTTTTGTCAGGAGAGGAGAGGATGGTAATCCGTTAAAGGGCAAGCCCTTTGTATATAATCATTTTTTTAAATTAATGGGCTTGGCAATAAACAACTAGCTGATTGCTCTAAATAATTAGAAATAGAAAATTTGTGCAATTAGAAATTTTCAATGGTTGTTCCTTATTTTTGAGGATATGAAACATTATGCCATCCTTCTATGTTGGTTTTCTCTTGTATTAGGTTGTAAGAACAGCACTGAAAAATCAGAGGGGAATAAGCCTATTAATCATACAGACACTGTTATAATAAACACTGAAGCTACAGATGAGAAGCCAGAGACTTTAAGAACTTTTGAAGGACTTTCGGATACTACATTCATTAGGCTTGCGGACTTTAGTAATCAGTTCGTCTATGATATGAGGTATGCGACGGAGAATAATTTTCTAAAGGCTAAGGTATATGACTGCCCAGAATGCTATACCCGTGTCAAAACGGCTAAGGCACTAATCGCTGCGAACGAGGAATTTGTTAAAAACGGTGTCAAAATCAAATTTTTTGATTGCTACCGGCCCAATTCCGTTCAATATAAAATGTGGGAAATTGTTCCCAATCCACAGTATGTAGCTAATCCCGTAAAGGGGTCCATACACAATAAGGGTGGAGCGGTAGACATAACACTGGTCACTTTGGACGGTGTGGAATTGGATATGGGAACCGATTTCGATTTCTTTGGGAAAAAAGCCTATCACGATAATACCGATCTTCCGCAAGATATTTTGGATAATCGGAAGCTTTTAAAAGAAACCATGGAAAAATATGGTTTTTGGTCCATTCGTACGGAATGGTGGCATTACAATCTTTCCGCTGCCTCAAACGATAAGGTGGCCAACTTTAAATGGCCGTGTGATTAAACTAATTCCTTATGAAAAATTATTTATCTGGTATTCTTATACTTTTTATTAGTGTTGTCTGTGCACAGGATACGATTATACCATTGTGGCCAAAGGACAAAATTCCTAATCGTATCGAGTCCAATGAAAAGGAAGAGCATAAGCGAAATGGAATATTACGTATAAGCAAGGTTCAAGAACCAACATTGGAAGTATTCCTACCTGCCAAGCAGAATACTACCGGTGAGGCCATGTTAATTTTTCCTGGTGGAGGCTATCAAATTTTGGCGTACGATTGGGAGGGAACTGATATTGCTAAATTTTTGAATGGAAAAGGGGTTACTGGAATTGTCGTGAAATATAGGTTGCCTTCCTCAATTTCACAGGTGGATAAACATCTGGTACCTCTCATGGATGCGCAACGCGCATTACGTATAGTAAGGAACATGGCTCCGGAATTTCATATTGATGTTACTAAAATTGGAATATTGGGCTTTTCTGCAGGGGGTCATTTAGCAGCGACTCTAGGAACTCATTTTAATGAAGAAGTTTATGCACCACTTGATGAGATTGATGAAGAGAGTGCTCGACCAGATTTTATGGCGTTGGGATACCCGGTAATAAGTTTTGGGTCTAAAACACACAGTGGCTCAAAGAACAATCTACTGGGAGAAAATCCGAGTACTGATTTGGTCACTTATTTCTCAAATGAAAAACAGGTTACCCCAAACACGCCGCCAACTTTTTTGTTTCATGCATCTGATGACGAGGGCGTACCAGTAGAAAATAGCTTGCTGTTTTACCGAGCCTTAAACGATAAAGGAGTATCTGCAACCCTTCATGTGTATCCCAAAGGGGGACACGGTTTTTCATTGGCCAGAAAAGATAAATATTTAAGGGGATGGACGGAACGCATGTTCGAGTGGATGGAGGCTTTGGACTTACCTTAATTTTTTCAACAAAAGATACAGGTTAATCTATTCTGCTTTTATATTTTTGCAATCCAATTTCGGGGTGTAGCGCAGTCCGGTAGCGCACTCGGCTGGGGGTCGAGTGGTCGCAGGTTCAAATCCTGTCACCCCGACTTAACTTTTTCCTATAGTTTCATAACGTTACAAATCAGCTGATTTGTAACGTTTTACTTTATAGGGGTAATGCGT
Source organism: Maribacter aestuarii (assembly GCF_027474845.2). Classification (NCBI taxonomy): domain Bacteria; kingdom Pseudomonadati; phylum Bacteroidota; class Flavobacteriia; order Flavobacteriales; family Flavobacteriaceae; genus Maribacter; species Maribacter aestuarii. Next base: position 292,231 of record NZ_CP107031.2, on the reverse strand, counting down.
AACCACTTTAAACACCTGATAAAAACCCGACGATGTTTAAATCAAAGGTAAGGACTGCCTCCTAATCTATTTTTTTGAGCTTTTATTCCGCAAATATTTTTTAATATGAATTACTATGTTACCAAATGGGTTCATGATGGATGGTTGGCTGAGAAAACAGGTACTTATGCTAAAACCTCAAAGAAGCAATAAAGATTTACATGGGGCGAGACTCTCAGAAAATCATTGAATAAGTTCTATCTATAATTAAGGAATCCATTTAGTCTAACTGGAAAATCTTGTTGCCATATCTATTTTTCAGGTTCTTGGATTTAGGTTGTAATTCGAGTAAATCCTTTATGTATTCATACCAATTAATAAGATTATTTTTCATTTATCTACTTGATTATTAATCCTTGATAATTAAATCGGTCCTTTCGGACAGTAAAACTGCTTATTCGTCCTTTTAAATGAAATCGCCTTTCTAAATAGATTATCTTTTATCTACTGAAGATAATATTTACAATCTAATTCTCCCTACTTCAGAAATTTCCCCATAATTATTTAAAATCCCCCTCATTGCTAAAGCTCACTGGTTAGTGAAGTTCCTCCCAAATTAGCTGCTACAAGGCAACTGTACCAGCATATTAATTTATTTAATCGTGTAACCCATTAAATTTATAATTATGAAAACAAAACGTAACAATGGCATGAAGGCAATTTTTAAATTATCCGTTTTAGCCACATTTATTTTAGCGGTGGTTTCTTGTTCCACGGAAGCTATAAGTGAGGACGGATTGACCGATTTTACAAGTACGACTGCAAAAGCTAAAAAGCCCCGACCTATTAAAAACAGTTTCATGGGATTCGATAGATTCGAAGACGGTGTACTTGTTGGGAATAGTTTTTCTGGAAACATTTCCCATGGAGGCAAATACACTGGAGAAGGCACTACTACAAATTTTTATTTCACCTCAGAATCGGAGGCTGTTCAAACAAGTGAGGACTTTATAGTTGTTGCCAATGGGGATAAAATATTTACCTCTTCAGAGGTTTTTATTACGTTTACTCCAGAATCCGTAATTGATGGGACTTATTCTTCGGGGACCTACGTTGGAGGTTTTGATTTCGTTGGCGGCACCGGTCGTTTTGAAGGGGCAACCGGAAGGATGGAAATGGATAACGGGGTTTTTGACTCAGGAGTAGCCCAGCATAATGCCGAGGGCACCATTACTTACTGATTTTCTTAACTTATTATAAAAAACCAGCTGTTTAAGCTGGTTTTTTGATTTTGTACATTCGAACATCATAATTTGGAGTACACTCCAACAATAGTTTATATGCTTGCTTGTCTATTTTGGAAACCCAAATTCCTGAAGTTGGACAGTCGGGTAGCACACTCGGCTGAGGGTCGAGTGGTCGCAGGTTCAAATCCTGTCACCCCGATATTATTAAGGCTTTTGTTTCTATAGAGAGTTTACTTTCTTAAGAAAACAAGAGCTTTACTTTTTTTATAGCTAAGCTATGTTTTCAATGAGTGTTAATGTGTGTAATATCTAAATCCTGTCAGCCCTACAATATGGAAAAGTGGATTTCGTTCTCAAATTACCTTTTTATTGAACACCGTCTCAAGAAGATTTTGTAAATGGATTGTAAAATGCTAGAAAGCGATATTTACTTTTCCTTACGGATATATTTTTTTTTAGCAATCCTAAAAAGAATTCCAGCCTAATGGCACACTAATATTTTTATTGGAGCTTTTTTCTATTTCTACATTTCAATTTTCCATACAGAAGGATACAATTTAAATTCGAATTCCTTGGCCGATAATTTTGTTTAATCTTTCTATTTCATAACACTATTTTATAGAATTAATCTTGAACAAAATTGCGAGCAAATTATCAATTACATAATTTACAAACCTTATAATTATCAATAACCTTTATTATACTTGTTTTTATTAAAGGTTTTACAAAAAATGATAAAATGAATAGCATCCAAAAAACACTGCTCAATCTCGTTTTCATCCTCTTTATTAGTTCGCTTTTTGCGCAATCAGATGAAGTTTCAGTATCAAATGGTGCAGATGGACAACGTCTAATTGTGGACGGTAAAAATTTTATGATTAACGGTATGAACTGGGATTATATTCCTATCGGAACTAATACCGTGAATGCTGATTTTTGGAATAAGTCGGACGACGTCATTAAGGCTGGCTTGGATACAGAGATGTCGCTCCTCAAAAACATGGGGGTCAATACCATACGACAGTACACAGGCGTACCGGCTAGATGGATAAAATACATTTACGAAAACTATGGTATTTATACTATGTTAAACCATTCTTTTGGGCGCTACGGTCTTACAATTGACGGGGTTTGGGTTGAAATTACCGATTACTCTAACCCTCGAACGCAAGAATTTCTTTTATCTGAAGTAGATAAACTCGCAAAGGACTATAAGGATACTCCAGGTTTACTAATGTATTTATTAGGCAACGAGAACAACTACGGACTTTTTTGGGCAGGAGCTGAAACCGAAGATTTTCCTGATGACGAGGAGGAAAAAAAATTCATTGGAGAACAAAGGGGTAGACCTATGTATCGTTTAATGAACGAAGCGGCAAAAATCATGAAGTCTGTGGATACCTCCCATCCAGTAGCTATCTGCAATGGTGATTTACTGTTTATAGATATAATTGCGGAGGAGTGCACCGATGTTGATATTTATGGAACCAATACCTACAGGGGAGTTTCCTTCGGCGATATGTTCCAAGTTGTAAAAGAGAAGTTGAACATTCCTGTAATGTTTACCGAATTTGGTGCAGATGCCTTTAACGCCGTTGATAACAAGGAAGATCAATATTCACAGGCCTTTTATATGGTTGGTAATTGGGAAGAAATTTATAAGAATGCAGCAGGTTTGGGTTTAGCGAACAACTCTATTGGAGGATTTACTTTTCAATTTAGCGACGGTTGGTGGAAGTTTGGTTTTGACGATAGAAAGAACGCCGACGTACACGACAACAATGCCTCTTGGTCTAATGGAGGCTACACTAGAGATTTGGCATCTGAGGGTGCTAATAATATGAACGAGGAGTGGTTTGGAATTACGGCCAAAGGCCAAACGAATGAGCGTGGTCTTTATGATTTATATCCACGCGCCGCTTATTACGCACTAAAGGAGGCACATCAATTGGACCCTTATGCTGACGGTGTTGATATAGATTTCATCACAAATTACTTTGATAATATAAGTTTAACGGAAGCTGTTCTAAAGGCGCGCGGTGATAAAGCTGCATTAACTTCGGAGAAGAGTAACTTATTACGAATCAGTAATCTTCAAGCTAGGCTGTCAACTTTTAGTACAGGTGGTAATCTTATTACCACACCAGATAATGCGGACCCAGATGATCCTAACACGTTTCCAAATGAATTGGGTTTTGATCACATGGAATCTTATTTCGTTGGGATTGAGGGAAACCCCGCACCCAACATGAGGGCGGAGGTCAACGTCAATATTGTAGGGAACGTGGCTCAAAACCCTATCAATGAAATTTTTTATGAAAACAATTCTCGTCCTATTGAGGTGAATACTGATCAGGGAAACGTGCTTGTTCAAGATGTAAATAGAATACGGATTTATCAAGCGGAATTTGAGTGGAACGCCAAAGAATTCGACTTAAGGGGATTTTACAGGACAGGTCACTATCATTGGGGTTACGAAGGCGATTTCTTCGGTTTTTATCCGGAGGCGAATTATGGGCCCAATCTTGATATTTACAATGGTGAGATTTTAGGGATGGAGGTTGATGGCAAAGGACCTTTGAAAGGTTTAAAAGCAGCTATTGGCCCACAGTTGTGGTGGGGAGCTAATCCTACGATCCTCTTTAAATATAACACCCATTTTGGTAAGCTTGGGGTAACAGGTATTTATCATAGAGATTTTGAAAGGGATGTTGTTTTGGATGACAATGGAAGACGAGTTTTAGACGTGAACCAAACACGCAGTGGGGTAATACCACCATGGCCTACGGAAAGGGCTTCTTTGGCTATAGCAAGGGAGTTTGGAAAATTTGAAATTGCTCTCGGGGGTATTTGGAGTGGAAGTCCATTGAACGGTATCGCCTTTCAAGATGTCCGGGGGACCCCAGGCGATTATGTTGTTTTTGAAGATAAAATACAATCAACGGACAATTGGGGAGGTAAAGTGAAAATTACTTACGAAGGGGGTAAATTCAATTGGTATGGACAAGCAGCGGCCATGGGTCTTATTGCTAATGGTGGTGCGGACCAAACACTGACCTTTACGGGATGGAAATTGAAAGATACAGGAAGTGGCAATCAAATGAACATATTGTCCGGTTTTACATATTCCACGGGGAATTTTCAAATTGCACCAAATTTTTTATGGCAAAAACCATTAGTAGACGCTATACCTAATGATGTTGAAGGCCCAGGACGTTTAAGAAATATTATTGACGACCCATTTTCTGTGAGGGCAAACCGTGAAACTGTTGGAGGTGAAATATTGCTGACCCTTGATCCAACCCCTGGTACATGGATGTACGAGTGGGATAACGATAGATCTGAAGATGCAAAGTTCGCCATGAATTTAGGATTTGTCTATAGACACCTTCCCACGGCTCAAGATGCCGCCATTGGATTCTTGGCAAATCGTACCTTTTTTGCATTTCCAAATTCCGCTCCCGCAGAAGACCTCTGGGAAGTACATTCAAGAATGGTTACTAAACCTCGTCGAGATTTAGGTCTGATAGGAAATTTTTATTACGGAAATGGTCAAGCCAATGGGGACAGTGATCGATTGATAAGGCGCTTTGGCGGGGATATTAGAATGATTTATAAGAAGTACAAACTCCAGTATACACAAAAAATCAACGATTGGGGACCCTATGACTATCATAGAGATTTCAATTTGACATATCCTGTACAATTGATGTTGGATATATCCACCACACTTGGTAAACCGGATTGGTTCATCTTACCTAGTACTCAGGTAGGTATTCGAGGAACATGGCGTTCATTAAATGAGTTTTCACCAAGATATCTTCCAAATAATGCTTTAGAATTTGCTACAGAACCTATTATAAGTCCCGTTGGTTTTGGTAATGGTAGTGAGTGGGAAATAATGACTTATGTACATATCAATATTGGGAAATAAAAAGATAAGAAAATGAAAAATATAAATTGTATCAACTTACGCTTTATTGTTCTTTTAAGCTTGGTAATTGCTGTTTTTTCCGGTTGCGAAAGAGATTTTTCTGATGATGTAGAGTTTGCGGAATTCCCACCCAATGGTGATGTTTTTTTAGATGCATTTTCGGCAGGATTAAATTACTTTCCGTTTGTAGACGCTGGTGCGGACCCTGAAGCCTTTAGTCTAGAAACAGAGGAAGTATTTGAAGGGGATGCAGCCATGCGATTTGATGTTCCGGCTTTTGGAAATGGGTTCGTTGGAGCTACATTTAATACTACGGCCAATAGGAATCTCTCAGGTTTTGATGCGCTTACATTTTATGCAAAGGCCTCTCAAGCTGCAACTATAAATGAGATAGGATTTGGTATCGATGGAAATACCAATAACAAGTTTCAAGTATCACTGAGTAATTTAGGTGTCAGTACCAGATGGCAAAAATATGTGGTTCCAATTCCTGATGCTTCCATGCTCACTAACGAAGTAGGGTTGTTTTGGTTGGCAGAGGGCGCCTCTTTTCAAGGTGATGAAGGCGGTTATGTACTATGGTTTGACGAAATTAAATTTGAAAAACTGGGTACGGTTGCGCAACCTAGGCCTGCAATGTTTCTTGGCCAAGATGTTACAGAACAAACGTTCACAGGCTCTAGCTTAACTATAAGTGGTTTGACACAAACGTTTAATTTAGAGTCAGGAGAGAACAGAACAGTGAATGCTGCTCCATCTTACTTTAGTTTTCAATCTTCTGACAATGAGGTGGCTAGGGTAAATGAACTGGGTGAAGTATCAGTTGTTGGTGAGGGTACAGCAGAAATAACAGCGTTGTTAGGTGGAGTATTGGCACAAGGTTCATTGACCATTATCGCAGGTGGAAGTCTTGCTTCTGCTCCAACACCAACCCGACCACAGGCCAATGTGAAATCAATATTCAGTGATGCATATGCAAAAGAAACTGAAATTAATATTGCCCCTGATTTTGGAGGTTCGACTACAGAGGCATCTATTTCCTCGTCAAATGGAGACGATGTATTAATTTATTCTAATAATAATTTTACCGGAATTGTTTTTGGAAATACAGTAGACGCCTCTGAGCTAACCTTTTTACATGTTGATGTATATGTTCAAGAAGCAGGTGTTGAAGTTGGCATTCAAATAAGGGATGTTGGTGCAAACCAAATATTGGAAACTGATCCCGCTACTGGTAATCCTATTGTAGATGATAAGGATAAAAGGTTTACTGCCACTGGTTTAATACCAGGACAGTGGGTCTCTTTTGATATCCCTCTTGATGGTGATATTGCTACTCAGAAAAATAATATTGGAGCTTTAATAATAACCGATGGCCCAAATTTCATTTTGGACAATATATATTTCTACCAGGAATAATTGCCTTATTAAGTATAAAGTAAGATGAATAGAAAAAATATGACACAATATAGGAATACAATTTTGAGCTTAATGGTCCTGTTTCTAGCTAGCTGTGAAACGGAAGACACTCAGACGGTCACCACATTTACGGAATTAGTCTTAGCTGAAGAGTTTGATGTTGATGGTCCGGTGAATGCATCGGTTTGGGGATATGACATTGGAACAGGTGAGAACGGTTGGGGCAACAATGAGCTACAGTATTACACGGATAGGCGTGAAAACGTAACTGTCCAGAACGGAAAACTACTAATTACTGCTCAACAAGAATCTTTCGAAGGTTCAAATTTTACTTCGGCAAGATTGATTACAAAGGATAAGTTTGAACAACGTTACGGTCGTTTTGAGGCAAGAATAAGATTGCCTTATGGGCAGGGTATTTGGCCAGCATTTTGGATGCTGGGTGCGGATATTGACGAGAATCCATGGCCAGGAGCAGGTGAAATAGATATTATGGAATATCGTGGGCAAAACCCTTCGGTTTTGATTGGAAGTGTTCATGGTCCTGGATATAATGGAGGCAACGCTATATCTAAAGAATATATATTGGAGAATGATCGCTTCGATACTGGTTTTCACATCTTTGGCGTAGAATGGGGACCAGAATATGTCAACTTTTATGTGGACGATGTACTCTACAACCAAATAACTCCCGAAGATGTTACAGGTGACTGGGTATTTGATAAGCCATTCTTTATTCTAATGAATCTTGCTGTTGGCGGAACTTTCGTAGGTCCACCTAATGCAGAAACAGTTTTTCCTCAGACAATGGTAGTAGACTATGTGAGGGTATATGATTATAACGAACTCAACTAAAAACAAATAAAATACTAATGGAACAATTATTAAAAAAAGCCAAGCTTATTACAATACTTTTGTTGATAATCTCCTTTCAAGGTTGCGATGAGGATGATGTAGTCTTACCACAGGTCATTGCTGATTTTACCTATACGTTAAACTCGACCTCCGGTACGGTCACTTTCATCAATACTTCAGAAGAGGCCAATTCCTACAAATGGGATTTTGGAAATGGGGAGACTTCCACCGAGATAAATCCGATTAGAACATTTGCAACAGGCACGTATACGGTTAGTCTTGAAGTTAGGAATTTAGCTGGTTCTACCGATACTTTCCAAAGTGAAATAACGGTAACTATTCCAGAAGATGTCCTGTTGCCCATTGATTTTGATGGTACCAATGTGGCTTACGGTGACATTGTGGGTGATAACATCGGCTTCTCAGTAGTGGCAAACCCTGAAACCGGTAATGGAAATGACACAAATGTTGGACAAATGGAAACCGGTGGTGGTCAATTCCAAAATGTACAATTCCCGTTAGGAACTGCTGTGGACTTCAGCGGTGATAATAAGACAATTCAACTGGAGTTATTCGCATCAATAGCAATCGATGTTTTGGTCAAGTTTGAGGACGGTGCTGCCGGAGCGCGGGATGTAGAGGTTTTAACTACCCATACCGGTTCAGGTTGGGAAACCTTAAGTTTTGACTTTGCAACTAATGGAGTCGCCAGTTTTATTCAAGATGATCCCCAAAATGGCCAGGCGTTGGTTCCAGTTGGCCAATATAATGGCATGGTATTGTTTATAGGGTTCAATGCCGACCCAGGAGTTGAGGGCACTTTCTATGTAGATAATATTGCTCAAACCCAGGATGATGGTGGTGGCATGGCCACGGAACCAACCACTGCCGCACCGGCACCGACCCAAGATGCTGCAGACGTTACTTCGGTGTTCAGCAATGTGTATACCAATGTGGCAGGTACGAACGCCAGGGCATTTGGAAACGATGGCGGTGCCACGTTCACCGAGATTCAAGTTGTCGGCGATGACGTGTGGAGTTATGCCAATACCAATTTTGTTGGGCTACAGAACGATACAGGTTTTGATGGAAGGACCAACTTCAGTATGGATATTTGGGTGGCCGAGGATATTTCGTTCAGGGCCGGTCTCATTTCCTTTACCGATCCCGTTTCCCGGGAGGACGTAGAGGTCAACCTGACAGGTGGCCAATGGACCAACATAGACGTGGCCCTTGCGGACTTGGTACCCTCACTCGGAAGTGAAGGACCGTTACCGGACAACCCAACGATCAACCAGATCATCTTTGACGTTTTGGGTGATGGCGTAGAGGCTAACATCTTCGTGGACAACGTAATTTTCTATACTGATGATGGTGGTGGCATGGCCACGGAACCAACCACGGCCGCACCGGCACCGACCCAAGATGCTGCAGACGTTACTTCGGTGTTCAGCAATGTGTATACCAATGTGGCAGGTACGAACGCCAGGGCATTTGGAAACGATGGCGGTGCCACGTTCACCGAGATTCAAGTTGTCGGCGATGACGTGTGGAGTTATGCCAATACCAATTTTGTTGGGCTACAGAACGATACAGGTTTTGATGGAAGGACCAACTTCAGTATGGATATTTGGGTGGCCGAGGATATTTCGTTCAGGGCCGGTCTCATTTCCTTTACCGATCCCGTTTCCCGGGAGGACGTAGAGGTCAACCTGACAGGTGGCCAATGGACCAACATAGACGTGGCCCTTGCGGACTTGGTACCCTCACTCGGAAGTGAAGGACCGTTACCGGACAACCCAACGATCAACCAGATCATCTTTGACGTTTTGGGTGATGGCGTAGAGGCTAACATCTTCGTGGACAACGTAATTTTCTACACTGCCGATGGTGGAGGTTCTGGAGGTACAAAAAGTCCATTCTGTCTTACTCAGGTACAGGCGTTTGGTGGTGATGCCGGTTCGGATATTCTTTTATCGGTATTCAATGTCGATGCACAAACCATGCGTATAGAAATTGAATCAGCTGATGGAGACCCTGTCGACACCTTAGTTTTCCCCGCCGGGGATTGGAACCCGGTTCCTGGAATTTCATCCGCACCTGCAGAAGTGTCACCAGGAGTTTGGGCTGGAGAATTCTTTTATGGAGGAGGTGCACCGGCTAATGTTGAGTTCAACATTTTATGGAGCAAGGTTTCTTTTGGCGGAAATTGGAGTTTGAATGCTCCAGGAAATCTCTCCATGGTACCTTTTGATGCTACTTGTGACACCTCTGGTGAAGGTGGTACAGGCGGTGTCGCTGCATTTTCTTCTTTACCTGCAGATTTTGAAAATGGAGAAGAATTCAGTGCTGTTTTTGAATCTGCAAGCGTTAGTGGTTCTATTACCGCGAATCCGGTATCAGGAGGTATTAATACATCAGCAAATGTATATACTTTCAACAAACCTGCAGGAACAGAATTTTATGGAGGTATGGAAAATGTTTTTGCTTCACCATTAGATTTGACAACGACCAGAACATTTAAGGTCAAGGTGTACTCTACAAAACCAAATGCAGTATTTCAGTTCGAACTGCAAAGAAGACCGACGGATTCAGGCATTCCAAATTATAGCTTACAACAAACAGTAACCAATGCGAATGAATGGGTGGAGTTAACTTTTGATTTTGGAGCTGTAGTTCCAGGTAGTTTTGATCCAAATATTTATAACACTATTGTTATAATACCTGATTTTGATTCAGGAAATGATCCAACAAGTACGTCGGAAACCTATTATTTAGATGATTTAATTTTGGAATAGAGGAGGAATTATTAAAATAATTTATAGATTGGCAAAACGCTTAATTTTGTCAATCCATTCCATAATACCATAAAATTTAATGTCCGAAAATAAATTATTCATAGGTAATTCTAGATTAACTACTTCACAAAAGGAAATCAAAGGAGAATTGGTAACGTTCGACAACGAAAATTACTACAAGATTTCCAATTATGACGCCATGCGTTCATTTTTCATGAGCATTGTAAGTGATTCAGATCATTGGATGTTTATCTCTAGTAACGGGGGGTTATCAGCTGGGCGCAAGAATGCGGAACATGCACTTTTCCCATACTATACAGATGATAAAATTACCGAATCTTCTGAAATCACGGGGAGTAAAAGTATTTTTATTGTAGATGATGGGGAACGGAAAAGTCTATGGGAACCATTTTCTATTAGAAATAAGGGCATTTACAATACACAAAATAATCTTTACAAAAATAGCTACGGTAACCGGATAATATTCGAAGAAGTAAATGAGGATTTGGGTCTAACCTTCAGGTATCAATGGAACAATAGTGATGCCTATGGTTTTGTCAAAAAATCGCGTCTGATCAATCACGCTGAAAAAAGTCTTGAGGTTTCTTTTTTAGATGGAATCCAGAACATTGTTCCTTTCGGTGTAGGAAGTACGATTCAGAACCAATCCAGTAATCTGGTGGATGCCTATAAGAAGAACGAGCTGGAAGCGAAAAGTGGTTTGGGAATATATGCCTTGAGTGCCATTATCGTTGATAAGGCCGAGCCTAGTGAGGCCTTAAAAGCTACTATAGTGTACGCACTGGGCTTAGGGAACAAGAAGCACCTGGTTTCTTCACTACAACTAGCGGATTTTCGAAAGGGTAAAAATCTAGAGCAGGAAACTGATGTCAGGGCAGAAAAGGGGGCTTATTTTGTGAATACGACCATTACCCTGTCTGAATCCGAAGAGAAGGAATGGATGATTGTAGCTAACATCGATCAGGACCATTCCAATGTGGCGGCCATTACTGCTTCATTGCAAAATGATTCAGATTTTGAAAAGAAAGTATTGCAGGATATTCATGAAGGGACAAAAAATTTAATACAGCTTACTGCTGCGGCCGACGGTTTGCAATCGACTGCCGATAATTTTAGGGATAATCGTCATTTTTCCAATACGCTCTTTAATATTATGAGAGGTGGAATCTTTGATAATAACTATCAAATTGAAAAATGGGATTTTAAGAATTATTTGCAAAAAGCAAATAAACAAACTTTTGAAGCGTGTGCCTCTGTAATCGAACAATTACCGGATACCTTTTCTTTGAGTCATTTGAGGAAACTTACAGATGAAGTAACCGACAGTAATTTTAAACGTCTTTCCATTGAGTACATGCCATTGAAATTCAGTCGCCGTCATGGCGATCCAAGTAGGCCGTGGAATCGTTTCTCCATCAATACAAGGAATGAGGAGGACGGTTCAAAGGTGTTGGATTATGAAGGAAACTGGCGCGATATTTTTCAGAATTGGGAGGCCTTGTCCTATTCCTTTCCAGAGTTTACCGAAAGCATGATTCATAAATTTCTCAACGCGTCCACGTTCGATGGGTATAATCCATACCGGGTAACGAAGGATGGGTTCGATTGGGAAGCCATTGAGGAAGATGACCCTTGGTCCTATATCGGCTATTGGGGGGATCACCAGATTATTTACCTATTGAAGTTTTTAGAATTTATCGAGAAAGAGACCCCTGGTAAATTGGCCACCTACTTTAATCAGGACATTTTTGTGTATGCCAACGTGCCCTATAAAATTAAAAGCTATAACGAGATTCTCAGAAACCCAAAGGATACCATCGAGTTCGATGAGTCGTTGGACCATAAGATTCGAGTGGAACGGGAAAAATTGGGTGCCGATGGCGCGCTGTTGGGAGCAATTGACAATTCTATATTTAAAGTCAACTTTATAGAGAAGATATTAGCGACCGTGCTATCCAAAATGTCCAATTTTATCCCCGAGGGCGGTATATGGATGAATACGCAACGGCCGGAGTGGAACGATGCCAATAATGCCCTAGTGGGTAACGGGGTGTCCATGGTCACGCTATATTATCTGAGACGCTTTCTAACCTTTTTCAATGGAATATTGGAACATCAATCGGTTACAAATATTAATGTCTCTGAAGAAATGGTCCTATTCTTCAATGCTGTCAAAAAAACACTCGATTCGTCAAAAGGAATATTAAACGATGATATATTAGATTCGGATCGGAAAAAGGTAATGGATGGTCTAGGTGAAGCAGGAAACGAATTCAGGAATAGCATTTATGATAAATCCTTTTCGGGAAAAAAGAAGCAAATTTCATTGCAGGAAATCAAGAGCTTCTTGAAAACTGCTATTAGCTACCTCGAACAGTCCATAGATGCAAATAAACGAGGTGATCATATGTACCACGCCTATAATCTAATGACCGTCAAAAATGATAAAGAAGTAGGTATTTCTTATTTGGAGGAGATGCTAGAGGGGCAAGTAGCCGTTTTAAGTAGCGGTTATCTTTCACCCAGTCAGTCGTTAAAAGTTTTAGACGGATTAAAAGATAGTGCGCTGTTCAGGGAAGATCAATACAGTTATCTCTTATATCCCAATAAACAATTAAACCGTTTTACCCAAAAAAATACGATTCCCGAGAAAGTAGTAGCAAAATCCGAATTGATAAAGGTTTTGATTGGAGATAACAACGCTAAAATCGTAAAAAAGGATGTAGAAGGTAAGGTTCACTTTAACGGGAACTTTAATAATGCCGGTAGTTTAGAGAATGCTTTGGACGACTTGAAGGGTTCCAAGTACGAAGCTTTAGTGAAGAAAGAGCGCGATGTGCTATTTAAAGCTTTTGAAGAAGTCTTCAATCATAAGGCGTTCACGGGCAGGTCCGGAACATTTTACGGGTATGAGGGCCTAGGTTCCATTTATTGGCATATGGTTTCTAAACTTCAGTTAGCAGTGCAAGAATGCTGTTTGGACGCTATACAGGGAGATGCAGGAGCTGAAGTTGTGGGCCGCTTGTTGGCCCATTACTATGAAATCAATGAAGGAATTGGGGTACACAAATCCCCATCGTTATATGGAGCTTTTCCAACCGACCCCTATTCACATACGCCAGGCGGTAAAGGTGCGCAGCAGCCGGGAATGACAGGGCAGGTAAAAGAGGATATCATTAGTAGGTTCGGGGAGCTTGGGGTATTTCTACGAAACGGTCAACTTACCTTTCATCCTGTCATGCTTAGAAAGGATGAGTTTTTACTTGATTCTAAAGATTTTGAATATGTAGATATAAATCAAAAAGAACAAACGATTCATCTAGAAAAGGGAAGCCTTTGTTTTACTTTTTGTCAAATCCCAATGGTTTATGAACTAGCGGATAAGGAAGAAGTATTGGTAAAGTTTAACGACAGCAGTACAACCGTTTTCCAAAAACTGGAATTAGATAAAAAGACCAGTAAAAAGGTATTTAGAAGAACAGGAGAGGTAATGGAAATAAGAATTCAGTTGAAAGAGAAAAATTTAAGATGACGAGGTTTTTTAAATTTTATAAAGTTTTAATGCTACTTGTAATACTTGTTGCATTAAATTGTTGCGAAACAAAAAAAACCAAAACCAACTTAAAAGCGAAGGAGATTAAAAGTATGAAGGCAAAACAACTATTGGGAAACCCAAATTATTTGGCGATGTCTTACGGCGGGTACAGAGATGCAGACCATGATATAGAACCCACCATAAAGGAATTAAAGGAGGACATAAAAATTATGGCCGCTATGGGCGTTAGGGTAATACGGACGTATAAAGTTCATTTACCCCATGCCAGTAATGTTTTAAAAGCGATCAGTGAGTTAAAAAAGGAGGATGCCGCCTTCGAAATGTACGTGATGCTGGGCGCCTGGATCGATTGTAAAAATGCGTGGACTGATATGGAACCAGACCATGATCTAGAAAGTGAAAGAAACGCGGTCGAAATTGAAACCACGGTCAAATTGGCCAAACAATATCCTGATATCGTAAAGGTCATTGCGGTAGGTAATGAGGCCATGGTAAAGTGGGCGACCAGCTACTATGTGCAGCCATCGGTCATCTTAAAATGGGTCAAACATTTGCAGGAACTAAAGAAATCTGGAGAACTTCATAAAGACTTGTGGATTACATCGTCTGATGATTTTTCGTCATGGGGTGGTGGTGACCCTGAATACCATACGCAGGACCTGGAGGATTTGATAGCGGCGGTGGATTATATTTCCATGCATACCTATCCTTACCACAATACCCATTACAATCCGGAATTTTGGCGTGTTCCCCAACATGAGGAGAAGCGTTCGGATAGCGCTAAGATTGAGGCAGCGATGATTCGCGCACGGGAATTTGCCAAGGGGCAGTACGATAGTGTTTCCCGTTACATGAAAAGTTTAGGTATTAATAAACCGATACACATTGGGGAAACCGGTTGGGCAACGGTTTCAAATGGATTTTACGGTCCTACGGGTTCAAAGGCCACAGACGAGTATAAAGAGGCTAAATACTATCACATGATGCGCGATTGGACAAATGCTGCCGGGATATCTTGTTTCTATTTCGAGGCTTTTAATGAACCTTGGAAAGATGCTGAAAATCCTTACGGGTCCGAAAATCACTTCGGTCTAATAAAAGTGAATGGAGAGGCTAAATACGCCCTGTGGGACATGGTGGATGCAGGAATCTTTGAAGGCTTGACCCGTAACGGAAATCCTATCACCAAAACTTATAACGGAAATAAGGAGGAATTAATGAAAGAGGTGTTGGTGCCGCCAACATCTAGATAATATGATTTTAAAATAACGGATTTTGATAAAAGCTCACTTTAGAAATATCATAAGTTACCTTTGGGTAATAAGTGCTATACTAATGATGGGTTGTAAAAAAGAACACATGCAGTTGAAGGTGGCTGTTTACGAAACTTCTGCAAGGGGTAATAAATTAACTCAAATTTTTCCGGGTTCATCCGTTAAGAAGGCTTCCATAATAAGGTTGTTGCCATCAGAAAAGTTTCAAACCATTACTGGTTTTGGGGGTTCTTTTACCGAAGCATCAGCATATTTATTGAATCAGCTGAGTAAAAAAAACAGGAAAAGGATTTTAAGAGCATATTTTGGAGAGGAGGGGGCAAGATATTCCTTGACACGAACCCATATGAATTCATGCGATTTTTCCTTGGGACACTATTCTTACGCTCCAGTCGAGGGAGATACTGAGCTAAACCATTTTTCGGTAGGCGAAGACCGGAAAGATATTATTCCTATGATTAAAGAGGCCATGGCAATATCCAAGGACGGATTCAAAATTTTGTCCTCCCCATGGACTGCACCTCCTTGGATGAAAGATAACAAAGCCTGGGTAGGTGGAAAATTATTGCCAGAGTATCGAGACACGTGGGCGCTGTTCTTTTCAAAATATGTAGATTGCTACAAAGCTGAAGGTATCGATATCTGGGGGTTTACAGTTGAAAATGAACCCTTGGGCAATGATGGAAATTGGGAAAGTATGCACTACACTCCGGAGGAGATGACCGAATTCGTACAAAATTACCTCGGTCCCAAACTCGAATCTGATGGCCATGAGGTAAAGATTCTAGGTTACGACCAAAACCGAGAACATTTAAAGGAATGGGTCGACGTGATGTATGAAAACGAAGCGTCGGCAAAATTTTTTGACGGTACGACCATTCATTGGTATGCCAGCACCTACGAAGTTTTTCCGGATACCTTACAATATGCCCACCTGAAAGCTCCCAATAAACACTTAATCCAAACAGAAGCTTGTGTAGATGCAGAGGTTCCTAAATGGAACGATGATGCGTGGTATTGGTCCAAAGAGGCAACAGACTGGGGCTGGGATTGGGCACCGGAAGACCAAAAATACTTGCATCCAAAATATGCGCCCGTTAATAGGTATGCGCGCGATATCATCGGATGCCTCAACAATTGGGTCGATGGCTGGATTGACTGGAACTTGGTACTCAATAAGCAAGGAGGCCCGAACTGGTTCCAAAATTGGTGCGTGGCACCGATTATAGTAGACCCTGAAGCAGATGAGGTCTATATTACCCCCATTTACTATACTTTAGCGCATTTCAGCAAATACATAAGACCGGGAGCAAAAAGGATAGGATTTGAAAATTCTGATGCTTCTCTTATGGCCACAGCTGCCCAAAATCCAAATGGATCTATTGCAGTGGTGGTTTTTAATGAGGGTGTTGAGGCCAAGAGCATGAAGTTGTCCCTGGGCGAAAGAAACATTGCTATACCGATAAGTGCTCAAGCTATTCAAACGATATTGATTGATGCTTAAATAGTAATTTTTAAGAGTGACTAACTAAACCAAATAATATGTCAACACAAAAACTCGAGGTAAGAAATAAAGTGCCATTTGGCCAAAAAGTGGCTTTTGGGGTAGGCATGTTTGCAAATCAAATGTTTCCTGCCATTCTGGGAATATTTATGGTAGTCCTTGTACAATCGTTTGGATTTAATGGTTGGTTGTGGTCTCTTGTTTATTTTTTTCCAAGGATTTTCGATTCTATTACGGACCCTATTATGGGCTTTATTTCCGATAATACTAAATCTAAATGGGGTAGACGGAAGCAGTATGTGTTAATTGGCGCCATTTTAATGGGTGTCGCCTTTACCTTAATGTGGCAGTTATATACCTATGATTCCTTACAATATAATTTTTGGTATTTCTTTTTATGGTCCATTGTATTTTATTTAGGCCTTACATTTTTTAGTGTACCCTATGTGGCTATGGGCTATGAAATGAGTGATGATTTTCACGAAAGAACCAATATTATGGCCGTAGCTCAATGGATTGGCCAGTGGGCATGGGTTATTGCCCCTTGGTTTTGGGTGATTATGGATGATCCCGATTGGTTTCCCTCTCAGGACGTTGCCGTTCGCGAATTGGCCATATGGGTGGCGGTACCTTGTGCAATTGCCGCCATGGTGCCCGCTATTTTTATTAAAAGTAAATCTACCCTAGAGGAAAATTATGAACCACTGACCGTCTCCAACATTGGTGGTAGTCTAGTACAAATTTGGGAAAGCTTTAAAGATGCATTTAAAATCGAAGAGTTTAGAAGGATATGCGGTGCTACCTTCTTGATTTTTAATGCGTTCAACACCGTAGCTGCATTAACTTATTTTGTAATTGTTTATCGATTATTCAATGGTGATGCCGCCGCCACAGGTATTTGGGTTGCATTATTTGGTTGTATTGGAGCCTTGGGAACGACCTTCATCGTTATTCCAGCTGTTGCCTGGATGTCAAAAAAAATGGGCAAGAAAAAAGCATTTATGTTGGCTCAAGGTATTTCTCTCGTTGGGTATATTATGATGTACTTTCTTTTTGTACCGGGAAAACCTTGGCTTTATATTATTGCACTACCCTTTTTCTCTTTTGGTATAGGAAGCTTGTTTACCATTATGATGTCAATGACAGCTGATGTAATCGATATAGATGAATTAAATTCTGGAAAAAGACGAGAAGGTATTTTTGGTGCGATTTATTGGTGGATGGTTAAAGTTGGCTTTGCAATAGCTGGCGCGCTAAGTGGTGTAATCATAGGGGTGGTAGGCTTTAATCCAGAATTAGCAACGACGGAGCAACAAACAGCAGTTGATGGTCTACATGCTTTCTTCTGCTTTTTTCCAGCGGTAGGGACGATTATCGCGATGCTCATAATGAAGAATTATGATGTTTCTGAAGAACGTTCAAATGAGATACGTAAAGCATTGGACGATAAAAAAGCGGCAAAACTTGCTAGTTACGCCAAGATGCGAGAATTATCTGATATCGATTTAAATTTGTTATCGGAACAGGAGATTAAACTAAAATACCCAAGCTTTTTTACCACGGCTGTTGACTTTGGGAAATTGAGTCAGAAAGAGGTAAAAAGAGAATTTAAGCGGGTTTTTGAAAACGGAATGACCGGTATTTGTTTCAGTGCCTACGAACCCGGGCAGTCACCTGGTGATAATATCACAGAAGGTCAAATAAGAAAACGTTTAGAAGTACTAAAGGGACATACCCAGTGGATACGGATTTTTTCTTGTACAAACGGACACGAACTAATTCCTAGAATAGCCAAGGAACTAGGTTTTAAAACACTAATGGGGGCTTGGATAAGTAATGATTTAGATCAGAACCAAAAAGAAATTAAATCCTTGGTTGAATTAATAAATGATGGGGTTGTGGATATTGCTGCCGTTGGTAATGAGGTATTGTACAGAAATGAATTGAATGAACAAAACGTCATTGAATACATCAATCAAGTTAAAAATCAAAGCAATGGAACGCCTGTTGGGTATGTGGATGCCTACTACGAATTTATCAATAAGCCAGAACTTACCAATGCATGCGACGTTATCTTGGCGAATTGCTATCCTTTTTGGGAAGGGGCAAATGACAAAGTAGCCGGCTTTCACTTACAGGAAATGTATCATAGAACCCTTGAAGCCGCTAAAGGCAAAAAGGTTATCATAGCTGAAACGGGATGGCCAAGTAAGGGGCAAGCGGTACATGGAGCCTATCCTTCAGAGGAAAATACAATGAAGTATTTCATTAAAACACAGTTATGGGCACAAAAGGAGCAGGTAGATATGTTTTATTTTGCCTCTTTTGATGAATCATGGAAAATTCATTCAGAAGGTTGGGCCGGAACCTCGTGGGGATTATGGGATAAGGACGAAAATTTTAAATTCAATTAGAGTACTTCAATACAAAGAATATGTCATATAGAGAAGGTCATCATTTTACCCGTGCCAAGAACAATTATAGTGGACATACGGGAGTAGATTTTAATAAGGTCACAAAGAGCGGACTAAAGGATTTATGGTTAGAAACCTTACAAAATGGAATGCACGGGCTTTGCTTCAGCATGTATGAAGACGGGCAAAAACCAGGTGATATCATTACCGCAGAACAAGTGGTTCGACGTATAAAAATAATAAAGCCCTACACAAAATGGGTCCGCTCATTTTCTTGTATTGAGGGCAATGAACATATCCCGAAAAGCGCTAAGGAAAATGGACTTAAAACCATGGTCGGGGCTTGGTTAAGTGAAGATTTAGAACTTAACGAAAAAGAGATTGAGGAATTGATTGCCCTTGCCAAGTCAGGTTATGTTGATATTGCGGCGGTGGGTAATGAAGTGTTGTACCGTAACGATTTAACCAAAGAACAGTTGTTGGAGTATATACGGCGTGTTAAAGATGCAATTCCTGAAGTTGAGGTTGGGTATGTAGATGCCTACTATGAATTTTCGGTACATCCAGAGCTGGTAGACGTTTGTGATGTAGTATTAGCTAACTGCTATCCTTATTGGGAGGGTTGTCCACAAGAGTTTTCCTTAAATCATATGCAACAAATGTTCGGACAGGCCACAGATGCGGCTAGAGGTAAAAAAGTTATTATTACGGAAACAGGTTGGCCAAGTAATGGGGAAAGTCTCCGTGGTGCTCATTCTTCTGAGGAAAACGCTATGAAATATTTCATCAATAGTCAGGTTTGGTCAGAAAAAGAAAACATAGAAATGTTTTATTTTTCTTCTTTTGACGAGTCTTGGAAAACAGGAGATGAAGGAGATGTTGGGGCTTACTGGGGTCTGTGGGATAAGAATGAAAGACTAAAATTCTGATTTAAACGGCTTATTATAAAGGTTTTGATATTTAATGTTTATTTACTTAGTTCAATTGATTTGCTTTATTGACTTTTAGGTAGTCCTATCCTTCTATGGTTATTATTTAATGCTGGCCCTGCAAAAGATGAGCCCCAAGAAGAATAAATATAAGTAGTCAAATATTTTTTAAGGGAAAGTAACACTTCGATATTAGAAATTCCAAAATACCAGAAATTACCATGTCTAAATACCAAATTCCAGTGGTTTTTACTCACTTCGTCTGTCATTTATATTCACACTTATTTATTTAATCTTATAAATTGGCAATAACTGGTTTCCAAACGGTTGTTATTACTTTTTAAATTATGGGACTTATGCAATTTAATTAAATTGCATTACATCAATAGAATCGTCTTATCTAGAAAGCATGGTTATGCATAACCTGTTTTCACTTTAATAGCGAACACTTTCCTTTCAGGAATAATTTATTTATACTACCACTATTCAGGTATAGTACTTAAATTTGAGGAACACTTTTTTAGCAACTACGAAGACCAAATGGAAAGAAGAAAATTCGTCAAAAAATCGACGCTTAGCGCATTAGCTGCAGTATTGGGCACAGAAATTGTTTTTGGAGATATGTTGCCCAATGGTTATTCTATTCTCGGCCTTCAGGACCCAGATCCATTTAAGAAATTCCAGAAAGATGTGGAGATGGTACTTCTCAACGATAGGCCATTAAACATGGAGGCGCAGGCCCATCTATTGGACGATAGCATTACCCCTAATAAATATATGTTTGTCCGGAACAACGGTAAGGTTCCCGAAACCATAGATGCTGCCAATTGGAAATTGTCTTTTGATGGCGAATCGGTTCAAGAAAAGAAAAGTTACTCCCTAGAGGAACTTGAATCCAAATTCAAACACTACACCTATCAGCTCACGCTAGAGTGTGGGGGTAACGGTAGGAGCGAATTTGACCCTCCCGCAAAGGGAAACCAATGGACGGTAGGGGCGGTGTCCTGCGCTAATTGGACAGGTATACGCTTAAGGGATATACTGGCAGATGTCGGAATTAAGGAAGACGCCGTTTATGTTGCCTATCATGGGGCAGATGTTCATTTAAGCGGAGATCCTTCTAAAGAACCCATTTCGCGAGGTGTTCCAATTTCCAAAGCCATGCAGGAAGAGACGATTTTGGCATTTAAGATGAACGGAAAGGACATTCCTTTAGTACACGGATATCCCTTACGTTTGATTGCCGGGGGATTTCCAGCATCTGCTTCAGGTAAATGGGTAGACCGTATTAGTGTGCGTAACATCGTCCACGATGGCGAGAAAATGAAAGGGTCATCCTATCGGGTGCCGTGCAAACCAGTTGCTCCTGGAGAAAAGGTGAAAGATGAGGATATGTGTATTATAGAATCCATGCCGGTTAAATCGCTTATTACTTATCCAAAATCTGGAGCAATTATCAAAAAAGAAGACCGTTTAGGGATAAGGGGACATGCATGGGCCGGGGAATTGGAGGTGGAACTTATGGAATACTCTATTGATTTTGGGAGTACGTGGAAAAAAGCTTACATCGAAGCTCCTGTCAATAGGTTTGCATGGCAGCGTTTCTCGGCTTCTATAGAATTCCCAAAAGAAGGATATTACGAGGTATGGGCCAGAGCAACCGATACTCAGGGCGTTTCGCAACCTATGATTCTACCTGGTTGGAACCCTAAAGGATATTTGAACAACGCCTGCCATAGAATTGCAGTAAAAGTGAGTTTATGAAAAAAACAAAAATAAAAATAGGAGTTTTTTTAGCCCTTGTTACGCTAATCGCAATTGGCATTTATATGCTTGAGGACAGTTCTGTTTTTCAGTCCGGCATAGATAAAGATGAGTATGTAGTCCCCGAGATGGATATTAATGACCCGAACCATCCTGATTTTGATAAAATTGAAAATGGGGTTCATTTAAGAACAGGTTTTGTAGAAGGTGAAGGTTTAAGGTTGGTAATCAATAATTGCACTAATTGCCATTCCGCCAAACTGGTTACCCAGAACAGGATGTCTAAGGAAAGGTGGTTGGCGACTATTCGCTGGATGCAGGAGACGCAAAACCTATGGGATTTGGGGGTAAATGAGGAGGTTATAGTTAATTACCTGGCCAAGTACTATGCCCCGGTCAAAAACGGTAGGCGTAAAAACTTAAACAATATTGATTGGTATGAATTGGAGGGAAATTAAAGCGTTAGAAGAAAAGTAGTCTTATGCAAAAATACATCGATGCTTTTATAAAATCCTTTACAGGAACCTTGGATTGGACTATTAAATCCGTCCTTTTCGAAGTTCCATGGTATTTAAACTATTTCTGGGGACTTATTATTATCTCGCTAGTAGTATGGGGGTTGGAAATTATTTTCCCGTGGCGCAAACAGCAGTCTATTTTTAGAATGGATTTTTGGCTGGACGGATTTTATATGTTCTTTAACTTTTTCTTATTTGCGATAGCCATCAGTGGATTCTATGAACTTCTAGGCGTATTTTTTAAGGACATTGGCGTTAAGATGAAAACTTTAGCGATTTTAGATATGGGTACGTGGCCTATGTGGGCACAACTTATTTTATTTTTTGTAATACTGGATTTTGTCCAGTGGTTCACACACACTTTACTGCACAAATATTCATTTTTTTGGAAATTCCATAAGGTACACCACAGTGTAAAGGAAATGGGCTTTGCGGCTCATCTTCGTTACCATTGGATGGAAAACATCCTATATAAACCCTTAAAAACCTTTGGGGTGATGCTACTAGGAGGTTTTGAACCGGAGCAAGCTTACATTGTTCACTTTTTGGCAATTTCCATCGGACATTTTAATCATGCTAATTTGAAGATTACCTGGGGCCCACTCAAGTATGTTTTTAATAATCCGGTAATGCATTTGTACCATCATGCATACGAGCTTCCCGAGGGACGTTATGGAGTTAATTTCGGTATCAGCTTAAGTATTTGGGATTATATTTTTGGTACCCATTATATCCCAGAGGATAGCGGTACGATCCGGTTAGGTTTTCCGGGAGATGAAAATTTCCCCAAAGATTTCCTTCATCAAAATACTTATGGTTTTAAAAAAGGTCAGGACTAGCATTGTTTTATTAAAGCTAGGTGGTCAATTTTCACAGAAACCAAACAGTCTTATTATATTTGTTCGCCAAAACAAAAAGCATAGCTGATGAAACGTTCCCATGTATTTTTCTTTTTTATAATACTCTTTTTATGTGCCAGCAGTTGGGCACAAGTCTCCGTTAGTGGGGAAGTCCTGGATAAGGATGGATCGCCTTTGGACGGAGCTACCGTTAGACTTGTACCGTCCAATAGATTAACGAGTACCGATGGTAACGGAAATTTCAAAATTAATCAAGTAATGCCTGGTGACTATACCATTACAATTACTTTAATGGGTGTTGCATCTTATATGGAAGAATTGGAAGTAGGAAACGACGATATCACCCTAACGGTGGTTTTAAAAGAGGACCCTTTGCACTTGCAGAATGTGGTGGTCACCGGGAGCTTTGAACCGCGATTGCAATTGGAATCGAGTACTGCCGTAAGTATCTTGGATGCTAAGGCTATACAGCAAATTGTCCCTAGAGGTACCGCTGATTTGCTTCAGGCTGTTCCGGGAACGTTTACAGATCCATCGGCTGGGGAAGTGTTTACAAAGGTCTATACGAGGGGAGTATCTGCATCGGCGGAGGATGATATGGGGTGGTATTACATTTCTTTGCAAGAAGATGGTTTACCCGTAAGTTTGGTCCAACATTCCTATTACGGGCCAGATTTATTTCTTCGTCCGGATATCACCACGGCCAAAGTAGAGGCGATACGCGGTGGAAACGCTGCAATTACTGCTTTAAATGGTCCTGGCGGTATTTACAATTTCGTTTCTCAAGGTCCAAGAGAAAATTTTGGTGGGGAAATCCAATTATCGGGTGGTATTCAAGGAGAAGGTAATCCGCTCTACCGTGTAGACGGTACCGTAGGTGGTTCTTTTGGCAATAATTGGTTCTATAATTTTGGTGGGCACTACAGAAAGGATGAAGGTGCGAGAAATACCGACTTCACTTTCAGTAAGGGAGGTCAGGTAAAATTCAACCTTACTAAAATCCATTCTAAGGGCTATTTTAAGTTTTACGGAAAAATCCTGGATGACTTTACGAACAGGTATACGGGTGTAGCAGCGGATGATTGGACTAATCCCAAAGCGGCTTTTGGTCAGGACTTTAATTCAACAGCTTTGTTAATGCCGGCATTTTCGGCAGATATCCCCGATGGGAGAAGGCTTGCGGAAGGCGCGACCAATAATTTTGACCCATCACAAGGTGTCCATGCACAAGACCGTGCCTTTGGAGTTGATGTCTTGCAAGATTTAGGACAGGAATGGTCGCTGCGGTTCAACTTAAAACATTCACGTAAAAGTGCCAACTGGCAAACGGCCATCAGTAATGCATTTGTTTCATTAAGTAACCCCTTGGCATATTTTATTAGTGGAGCACAGTTTCCAATAGGTCAGGTAGTATTCAATGATGCGGCTACGGGGAACGAGGTGGCACGTTTGGATAATAGTGGAATACTGGCTGGGGAGTCCTTTCAATATATCGGGGATGGTACACTGCCAAACGACGCTATTATGGGCACTGCTTCTTGGTTAAAACAAAACAAATCGGACGAATGGATGAACCAAATCACCATCCGAAATCAGACTGAAAATCACGATTTTAGTTTTGGAACGGCATCGGGATTTTCAGATACCTCGCTATACACTCAAGGGAGTTTTGGGTTTGTAACCTATGAGCCCAACCCAAGGATGCTTCGTGTGACCTTGGAGAATCCCGGACAGCCCGTATTGGCATTATCGGACGAGAACGGATTAAGTAATTACGGAGGCTTATTTTTTGACAATGCTAGAGCCGATGTCAGTCAAATCGCGTTTTTTGCCAATGACCGATGGAAGATTCAGGAGCAATTGCATCTTGATGTTGGACTACGTTATGAGACCATCAAACATACAGGTAGTAAAGACCAATCGGCACCGTTTCAGGCTGATGGGGGATATGATGGCAACCCACTAACGGCCTATGACAACGGAATTTTAGCACCTACCGGTGTCAGGGACGAATTCGACTTTACTTATGATTATCTTTCGTATTCTGCGGCCTTAAACTATAAGGTTTCGGAGACCGCGGCGATTTTTACACGGTTTTCTTCTGGAAATAAAGCTCCGGAATTGAATTACTATTTCAATAACTTTTCTAATGTACCGATCAACCAAGAAGGGGAGGTGCAACGAATTCTTCAGACCGAATTGGGGATTAAATTTGACAATGAGAATTTCTCGGCAACCGCCACTGCATTTTTGAGCAAATTGAATAATGTTGGTATTGCGGATTTTGCTTTTGATGGAGACAGCGGCAGTGTATTTTACACCCCTGTTCAATTTAACGATTCAAGAACCATTGGATTGGAATGGGAAACCGCCTACACGCCTATTTCATCATTGACTTTCAGATTCAATGGTGTTCTACAGAACCCTATTGCTACTGAATGGGCGGTATATGACGCTTCCGGCTCAGTAGATACTGCCGATGACAACGTTGTTGACTATTCGGATAATACGTTGCCATTTAATCCTAAACTGATGTTTTCCCTAGGGGCGGAATATAAGAAGAGTAAGTTCAATGCTTTTCTAAAATGGCAATTCATGGGAGAACGGGAAGGAAACATAGCAAACGCATTTCAACTTCCTGCCTATAGTATTTTTAATACGGGAATCGGTTATGATATTAGTCAGCAGTTAAGGGTGGATTTTTTAGTTACCAATCTTTTCAATTCAGACGGACTGGCCAATTTCTTTGGAGCGAATAGTTTTGGGGCAAGTGCCAATGGTGCTACCAGTGATTTTATAGCGGCCAATCCCGACGCAAGTTTTGTAGTAGTACCTGTGCTGCCAAGGGGCATGATGCTACGTCTTAGCCACACGTTCTAAACGTGAGAGTTGAAATTAGTTTTTATTTAGAGTTGTTGAAACGAGGATTAGGTTCTTCACAGACCCCGTCGTAACTAAAGTCGTACGTCACGGAATAGCATCTTCTTAATGAACTAAGTTCTATGCCGATAGGTTTCATTTTTAATTTTTAATAGCGTTAGAAATCCGGTATCTTTGAAAACAAAGTTTTAAGGAATATTACAACCAAAACCTTCACCTAAAAATCAGTAAGAATCAATGAATAAAGAGTTAGATCAGTTAGCGGCCGACAATATAAGGGCCTTGGCCATAGCCATGGTAGAGAAAGCACAGTCCGGACACCCAGGTGGACCAATGGGAGGGGCGGATTACATGCATATTTTGTATTCCGAGTTCTTTAATTACGACCCTTCGGATATGCACTGGCCATTTCGCGACCGTTTCTTTATGGATGCAGGGCACCTGTCTTCACTAATGTATGCGCAATACTATCTGCTCGGTAATTTCAAAAAGGATGATATTGCTAATTTTAGGCAATGGGGCTCAGTTACTCCGGGTCACCCGGAAGTAGACGTGGCGAGGGGTATTGAGAACACTTCAGGTCCTTTGGGTCAAGGACATACCATGGGCGTGGGTGCAGCGATTGCCGCAAAATTTTTGCAGGCTCGTTTCGGCAACTGGATGAACCATAAAGTTTATGGCTTTATATCCGATGGTGGTGTCCAAGAGGAAATCTCGCAAGGCGCGGGAAGGATTGCTGGGCATTTAGGGCTCAATAATTTTATCATGTTCTATGATTCCAATGATGTGCAGTTATCATCAAAAACCGATGAGGTTACCTCTGAGGATACGGCAAAAAAATACGAGGCTTGGGGTTGGAAAGTAGTGACTATTGATGGTCATGACCACGAACAGATTAGTAAGGCTCTTACCGATGCCAATGCGGAAAAGGATAAACCTACCTTGATTATTGGTGAAACGATTATGGGTAAAGGGGCAGTCGCGGCCGATGGTACCAAATATGAGGGGTACACCGAGCTGCATGGAAAACCTATCGGTGATACCGGTGCCGACTACGGCAAGACCATGGAACATTTGGGTGCCGATGTGGATAATCCTTTCAATATTTACAATAGGGTAAGCGATTTCTACAAGGATGTCGTTGAGGGCAAAAAGAAGGCCGCAGCCAAGAAAAAAGAGGAAATTAGTGCATGGAGGACCACAAACGAGGATTTGTCCAAAAAACTGGATAATTTCTTGGACGGAAAATTACCAAAGTTGGATTTCGGCTCTATTGAACAAAGGGAAAATCAAGCAACCAGGGCCGCATCTTCCAACGTATTGAGTTATTTGGCCCAGAATGTGGAGAATATGATCGTTTCGTCCGCTGATTTATCCAATAGCGACAAAACCGACGGATTTCTAAAGAAGACCCATATTCTTAAAAAGGGCGATTTTTCAGGTGCGTTTTTACAAGCCGGTGTCGCTGAATTGACCATGGCGGCAATAGCCAATGGTATTGCCCTTCACGGAGGTGTCATACCTGTTGTAGCGACATTCTTTGTATTCTCGGATTATATGAAACCTGCCATTCGGTTAAGTTGTATACAACAGCTTCCTGTGAAATTCGTATGGACACATGATGCTTTTAGGGTAGGAGAGGACGGTCCAACGCATCAACCTGTGGAGCAAGAGGCACAAATCCGTTTGCTAGAAAAATTGCAGAACCATAGTCATGAGCAAAGCTTTGTGGCATTGCGTCCTGCTGATTCCATAGAAACGAATGTGGTTTGGAAGATGGCGATGGAAAACAACAAAACCCCAACAGGATTAATTTTATCAAGACAGGGGATTAAAGACGTGCCGGCCGAAGGTGGTTCTAGATACGACATCGCTCTAGGAGCTGAAAAGGGAGGCTATTTGGTTCATGAAGTAGAGAATCCGGATGTTGTACTAATTGCCAATGGTTCAGAAGTTTCTACATTGGTAGCAGCAGCTAAGTTATTGAAGGATAAGGATGGACTTAAGGTTAATATTGCATCAATCCCGTCCGAAGGAATATTTAGACAGCAGTCCAAAGAATACCAACACCAGGTAATACCACAAGATAAACCCATATTTGGTCTCACCGCCGGATTGCCTGTTAATTTAGAAGGCTTGGCCGGACCTAATGGAAAGGTATTCGGATTAGAGCATTTTGGGTATTCGGCCCCAGCGACGGTCTTGGATGAGAAATTCGGATTTACGGGAGAGCAGGTCTACAAGCAAGTAATCGATTTTTTAAATTAAATAAAAACACAGCATATGAAATTTTTTATAGATACAGCAAATATAGATGAGATTAAGGAAGCCCAGGATATGGGAGTTTTGGACGGGGTAACTACCAATCCTTCCTTAATGGCAAAAGAGGGTATAACAGGTACGGATAATATAATGGAGCATTACAAGAAAATTTGTGGTGTGGTAGATGGTCACGTAAGTGCGGAGGTAATTTCTACGGATTTTGACGGAATGGTCAAAGAGGGAGAGAAATTGGCTGCCTTGAATCCGCAAATTGTGGTGAAATTACCTATGATAGCCGATGGTGTGAAAGCATGCAAATATTTTTCGGACAAGGGAATAAAGACAAATGTAACGTTGGTATTTTCTCCTGGCCAAGCATTATTGGCGGCAAAAGCCGGGGCAACGTACGTTTCTCCCTTCATTGGAAGGTTGGATGATATTTCAACGGATGGATTGGGTCTTATTGCCGACATTCGATTAATCTATGACAACTACGGTTTTGAAACTGAAATATTGGCCGCATCCGTACGACACGTAATGCATGTAATCGATTGTGCAAAGCTTGGTGCAGATGTTATGACAGGACCGCTTAGCGCTATCAAGGGACTTTTAAAACATCCACTTACAGATAGTGGGCTGGAGAAATTCTTGGCGGACTACAAAAAAGGAAATTAAGACCTAATAGCTTTAATTAAAAATGCATCAGCTTTTTGAAGACTGATGCATTTTTTTATGATTTATTGTCAAACCCAGAGTGTGATATTCCACATATCTTATGGAAGACTTTTTTACTATCATCTAATAACTTTCAAATAGGTCACCAATTCCTTCCTTGCTTTAGGAAACAGGAACAACAGGCCGATCATATTGGGAAATACCAAGGCCAAAATCATAGCATCCGAGAATTTTATAACCGCATCCAGGGTTACTGCAGCCCCCAAAATGGTGAAAAGCAAAAAAATAAATTTATAGACTAGGTCACTGGTTTTACTCCTTCCAAAGAGATATTTCCAAGCTTGCAGACCGTAGTAGGACCACGACAGAATCGTAGAAAACGCAAACAACACTACGGCAAGGGCTAGCACATATGAGGAACCAGGAATGGCACTTTCAAAGGCCATTGAGGTAATATTGACCCCACCGATTCTGCTTCCATCGCTCATTAAGGCTTGTCCATCAATGACATCACCATAGGTGAAAACAGCATCCATGTTGAACATGATGATGACCAGTGCGGTCATGGTGCAGATGACCACTGTATCTATAAAAGGCTCCAATAGGCCTACCAAACCTTCTGATGCAGGGTATTTAGTATTAACCGCGGAATGCGCAATTGCTGCCGAACCTGCACCAGCTTCATTGGAAAAAGCCGCTCTTCGAAATCCTTGAATTATTACACCTATGAACCCGCCTGTTATAGTGGCCCTTGGCGAAAACGCTTCGGAAAAAATAAGCCTAAAAGCATCATCGATAAATTGGTAATTTGAAAAAATAATGAACAGGGCCGCAGCCACATAGAGAACTGCCATGAAGGGAACAATTTTTTCGGTTACCTTGGCAATTCTTTTGATACCTCCAATGATTACAATTCCGACAAGGACGGCAAACACTAGACCTACAATACTTCCAGATGCTGTGCCTGCCAAACCAAAACGTTCAATGATTTGTGCAGCTGCCTGATTGGTCTGAAAAGCATTTCCCCCACCAAAAGAGGCACCAATACATAAAACTGCAAAAATACCGGCCAACAACTTTCCAAATACTCCCAAACCATTTTCTCTTAGTCCCCTCGACAGATAATACATAGGTCCACCGAAGACATTTCCCTGGTCGTCTATGTCGCGGTATTTTACCCCTAAGGTACATTCCACAAATTTTGAGGACATCCCTAAAAGTCCTGCGAGAATCATCCAGAATGTTGCTCCTGGTCCGCCAATGGATATGGCCACGGCGACCATGGCTATATTGCCCAGACCAACGGTTCCTGAAACCGCAGTCGCTAATGCTTGAAAGTGGTTTACCTCGCCTTGGTGAGCTTCATTTTTAATAGTATCCACGATATCCCCATCTACATGATGTACGTTTTGATGAAGAACGGAATCCGATTTTTCAAGTTCATCATATTTACCACGAACCACCTGGATGGCGGTTGGAAAATGTTTGATATTCACAAAACCAAAGTAAAGGGTAAAGAAGGTTGCCCCGGATAATAACAAGATTAGCACAACGGGAATGCCGTAACCCGCAATCGTAATTTCAGCAAAAATTAAATTTTCCCACCAAATGGCCACGGGCATGAAAGCATTATTGATTTGCTCATCCAGCCCCTGTGTCTGAGCATTGGATAAAATTGAAGAAAATAGTAGTAGAGTAATGGAAAAAGGACGTTTCGTTATTGCCGACATCTTGGTTTGCTTTTGACGGCAAAATGGGACAACTATTTTTTAATCACGTTGAACGTCAGAAAAGAGTTTGAAATGTCAGTAAACAAGTTACTGACAAAACGAAGCTAAAGACTTTTATTACAGGGTAATATTCTCCGATGGAATTGCCAGTCGAATTTTACGCTCGCGTTTTTCCGACATTTCAAAAAGTATCTCCTTCAACGGATTCAGGTGGTGTTCACGTGTCCAATTTCCTTTCCCAAAAAGTCCGTCCAGCAAGGTGAAGAGCAATCGTTTTATTTCATTGTAATCATTGATGTCATAGATTTTCCGACTGCCATCAAAATTCTTTGGTTTTATTTCCAACCAACCATCTCTAGGAGATTTTTTGTTTTCTGCGAACTTATAGAGCAAACTGAAAATGGTTGGTGTCAGTTGAATTCTTCTTTTGTCGTTTCCGGAAATCCCCTGTAGTATAACGGATTTATGTCGTCTTCCATTCGATTTGTCCTTTTCAAAACTCAGTTTAATAAATTCAGGTTTTGGAAGTATGTTTTCGGATAGTTCCTTTACCCAGCTTAATGCTAGGGCAAAGAATATCATGATAAGGCATGTCTTGAAAATTGAAGAAAACAAGTTAAGATTTACAGATGCATCCGTAAGCTTATAGAACTGGGCAACTAAAGTTATTATGATGCACACTACAGAGAGCCATGCTAAAATTTTCAACCTTCTTTTCGCAAAGGATTCCCACAGGACATAACCCAAAAAAGCTAAGGTTAATACGGCATAGTACACATCCAATTCACTAATTATCGCTATGGTTCTTCCCGATATCATTTTACTGATTGTAGGGAGGATGGAAAACAGGAATGGTAGGCCTACAATGAATTTCCAATGTTTAGATTTTATAAGAGGCTCGATAGATTTTGGTATAAACCGAAACCATGGCAGGGCAAGTAGAATGAACAAACTGTTGGTAAGCGAAAGAATACTGCGCGATCCTTCCAAGAGTAGGGAATTGAAAGTAGATTCCTGATTAAAGTAAACTTCGGTTATTCCGGAAATGCTCCAGCACAGTACAGAAAGTGCTAGCCAAACTTGTCCAAAATCGTTTTGCTTCTTCCCAATATGCCACCAGATAGCAAAAAGAGAGAGGAAGGCGAATAGACATACCGCAAATTGCCACCAACCATAGAAGGTCAAAATTTCTTTGTCCTGTTG
Source organism: Maribacter aestuarii (assembly GCF_027474845.2). Classification (NCBI taxonomy): domain Bacteria; kingdom Pseudomonadati; phylum Bacteroidota; class Flavobacteriia; order Flavobacteriales; family Flavobacteriaceae; genus Maribacter; species Maribacter aestuarii. Next base: position 260,409 of record NZ_CP107031.2, on the reverse strand, counting down.
TATGGCAATGGCTAGAGTTGAAAGCATAGGTTGAAAATGGTGAAATCAAATATAATCAAAATGAAAAGTCACTCCTAACTTGAATTTCTAATCCAAATAAGGGTTTACGGGCATTTATTTGAAATTGTTGGCCCCAAACGGGCTTAATCCTTCTACGCCATCCGGTCTTAAAAGCTCCAAAGCTCCTTTTACTGTTTTTACCGGTAACTTACAGGCATTGTCTTGGCATACATATATAAATGTGTCGTTCTCAAAAAATCTATCTTTAAATAACGCAATTTCACTACTATCCGTACTACCGACCAAAAGGATATTGGGGATATTCTTTGCTCCCATTTCCTTCAAAAATATTCCCGTATCTTTTCCAACAATGGCCACCTCATAATAGGGATAGGCGATATGGGATAGAAGCGTTCCCCAATTGGCATAAGCGTAGGCATCTTCCTTAAACAATGGTACGATGGAAGATATCATCTCTTTAGATTTGGTGATTTTTTCCGGTTCATAATAAATATGACCTAATTTAAAAAGGTTATTGGCCATCACGGAATTTGGTGACGGGATGACGCCGTCATCAGTTTTAATTACTTTGGAAATGAGTATGTTGTCCTGATTGTAGGTATACATTCCTGAGGCTTCATCAGCAAAATTTCTTTCAACGGTTTCCATTAACTTTTGCCCGAACATTAAATATTCAGTGTTCAAGGAGGCCTCATAAAGCCTAAGTGCAGCATGTGCCAGAAATGTGTAGTCTTCTAGAAATGCATCAATATGTTTGCTGCCTTCTTTATAGGAATGCCCCAATTTGCCTGCTTGGTAACTATTAGCTTGGATATGCTGCATAAGCTCCTCGGCACTCCCAAGAAACTCGGGGTTCCCAAATGCCATATACGCATCCACATAGCCCTTAATCAATAAAGAGTTCCAAGAAGTGATTATTTTGTCATCGGTTCTTGGTCTAGTTCTCATTGATCTAGCCACCAGTAATTTCTGTTGCCACTTATTTTTATAGCTTTTCAGATCGGCCAGGCTCATGGAACTTGCCAGGATGAATGCTCTATCACTAATCGATTTATGCAGCACGTAAGAATTATTTCCCCAAACTTTATTCTCCTCCACATTATAATAGGCTGAGAAAAGATCAAAATCACTCCCAAGAACCTGTTGAAGTTCTTCTTTGGTCCAAACGTAAAACTTACCCTCTTCGCCTTCACTATCCGCGTCCAACGCAGCAAAATAGCCACCCTCCTTCGCCTTCATCTCACGTTCCAAAAATGCTATGGTGCCCAGAACAATGTTTTTGTATGCATCTTTTTTGAAGACTTTAAATGCCTTGGAATAAAGGCTTAACGCTTGCGCGTTATCATAAAGCATTTTTTCAAAATGCGGCACTTTCCACTGCGAATCGGTACTATACCTAAAGAATCCACCTCCTACATGGTCATAGATGCCGCCCAAGGAAATCTTATCCAAGGTAAGTTCTACATGTTTCAGCACTTCCTTGTCATTGGTTAATAAAGCATAATCCAATAAAAAATTTAAGTTTACGGGCAACATAAATTTTTCATCTCGCTGATCGCCTCCCCATTCGGTATCCCATGTAGACTTCCAATTTTCCACACTTTGAGTAAGCACGTCCTCATTTAATTGTTCAAAATCCTTTGAAGGCGCTATCAAGTTTGCCTCTTGGATGCCTAGGGCCACCATATCCGAATACTCTTCCGCCTTTTCTGGATTTTCTTTGTACAGTCTACTGATTTCGGTAAGTACTTTTTGCCATTGATTTTTAGTGTGATAGGTACCCCCATAGAGTGGTTTCCCGTTGGGAAGTGTAATGACGTTTAACGGCCAACCTCCATTTCCCTTCATTAATTGAACGGCCGTCATATATACCTGGTCCACATCTGGTCGTTCCTCACGATCCACTTTGATATTGATAAAATTTTCGTTCATCAATTTCGCTATGGAATCGTTTTCAAAAGTTTCTTCCTCCATAACATGGCACCAATGGCAAGAAGAATAGCCAATACTGACCAGCACTAACTTGTTCTTTTCTTTTGCTTCCTGTAAGGCTTCTTGGCTCCAAGGTCTCCAATCCACCGGATTGTGCGCATGTTGTAGCAGATAGGGACTTGTTTCGTTAATAAGCGCATTAGTATGGGCATAATTTTCTACCTCCGTTTTTTTTGATTGCTCCCTACAGGAAATAGACATGAGCAGCACAATCAATACGGGTACAGAAAAAAAATAGAATACGTTATTTTTTTTTAAAAGGTTCATGTCTGGGGATTCGACTGATTTAAAAATCTAACCAAGATAATTTATGGACGGTAATTTACTCTTTTTAGAATATTGACCGTGATATTTTTTACCAGATTCCTTATCTTTTAACTTCTATAGCTTTAATATCTCTAACCATAATATCAAATAAGAACATGAAAAACAATACTGATTACGACAGGAATTTAAAGAACACTCGTAGGAACTTCTGTAAAAATACTGCGTTGGTGACAGGTGGATTATTGTTGCCCACTACCTCGATAAATGCCATGTATAATATTTTTGACAACAAGAAACTGAAACTAGCCGTGGTTGGATGTGGTGGTAGGGGTACTGGTGCTGCCATACAGGCCTTGAACGCAGATGACAACATAGAGTTAGTTGCAATGGCGGATGCTTTTCGGGATAGATTAGACGGGAGTTTGTCCAACATCTTGAAGGAAATGGGCGAAACCAAAAAAGTAAATGTGCCCGAAGCAAATAGATTTGTTGGTTTTGAAGGCGCAAAAAAGGCAATAGACTTAGCAGATGTTGTTATTCTGGCTACACCTCCAGGTTTTAGACCGCAACATTTTGAGTATGCTGTAAACGCTGGCAAACACATTTTTATGGAGAAGCCAGTGGCTACTGATGTTCCTGGGGTGAGAAGGGTCTTGGCAGCTGCTAAAAAGGCTAAGGAAAATAAATTGAATGTGGTGGTGGGTCTTCAAAGGCACTATCAGGATAGTTACCTTGCCGCAATGGAACAATTAAAGCAAAATAAGATTGGAAAGATTGTATCCGGGCAGGTTTATTGGAACAGTGGCGGCGTATGGGTGAGAGAACGACAACCTAACCAAACGGAACTCGAATACCAAATGCGAAATTGGTATTATTTCAATTGGTTATGTGGAGATCATATTTTGGAGCAGCATATTCATAATATCGATGTTGCGAATTGGTTTATCGGAGAATATCCGGTATCTGCCCAAGGTATGGGCGGTCGTGAGGTTCGTACGGGCAAGGATCATGGAGAAATATTTGACCACCATTTTGTGGAGTTCACCTACCCCAGCGGCGCGGTTGTTGCCGGTCAATGTCGCCATCAACCAGATACCATGAACCGCGTTGCCGAATTTTTTCAGGGAACAAACGGAACGGTTTCCACATCGGGAGATGAGGTGAGTATGAAGGACTGGTCAGGAAATAATCTCTTTGAGCATCGAGGGAAGGATGACCCTAATCCCTATCAAGTGGAGCATATCAAACTATTCGAATCAATAAGAAATGGTGGTGTTCTAGCTGATGCAGAAAATGGAGCAAAAAGCACAATGTCCGCTATCCTGGGAAGAATGGCCACGTATTCTGGTAAAGTCATAAAATGGGATGAAGCTATGCAATCGGATTTGAAATTAGCTCCGGATGAATTGTCCTGGGATTCACCTGCTCCGGTCCAACCTAATGCCGATGGTTTTTATACTATTCCAACGCCGGGAAAAACACTAGTAATGTAATCATAAATTTATGAGTTTGCTTAAAAAAAGTGTTGTACTGCTCCTTTGTGTTGGTGTCGCTTTTTCCTGTGTGGAGGCTAAAAAAGAACCATCGAGAACGTCTGAGAGGAAACCGAATATTATATATATCCTAGCAGATGATTTAGGTTATGGAGAAATAGGGGTTTTTAGACAAGACAAAATTGAGACACCAAATATTGATGCCTTGGCAAAAAATGGTATGGTATTTACCCAACACTACACAAGCGCTCCAGTATGCGCTCCTGCACGATATATGTTTTTGACGGGAAAACATTCTGGACACGCATTTATTAGGGGTAATCATGAATGGGGAGATAGGGGAGATGTATGGGACTATAAGGCTATGGCTAAAGATTCTACCCTAGAAGGTCAACATCCTATGCCAGAGAACACAAAAACGCTGGCACAGGGTCTTCAAGAAGCAGGATATAAAACTGGACTTGTAGGAAAATGGGGTCTTGGGGCACCACATACAAAATCAATTCCCAATGAAATGGGTTTTGATTTTTTCTATGGTTACAATTGCCAAAGACAGGCGCACACCTATTATCCCCTACATCTGTATAAAAATAGAAATAGGGTTCATTTGGCAAACGATACCATTGCGCCAAACACACCTTTTCCGGAGGGTGCAGATCCTATGGACGACAGTAGTTATTCGGATTTTACGCTGGCGGATTATGCCCCGGATTTAATGTTCCGAGAACTAACGGATTTTGTAGCGGACAATAAGAAAAATCCTTTCTTTTTGTATTGGGCAACGCCAATACCGCATGTCGCCTTACAGGCTCCTCAGCGGTGGGTAGATTACTATGTAGATAAATTTGGACCGGAAGAACCATACCTCTCAGGAGGTAGCAATCGCTATTTTTCACACAAGAATCCGCATGCCGCCTATGCAGCCATGATTTCCTATTTGGATGAAAATATAGGTAAGCTGGTACAACAACTTAAGGACGAAGGAATTTATGAAAATACATTGATTGTTTTTACATCGGATAATGGTCCCAGCTATGCGGGAGGTGCTGATCCGGAATTTTTTGATAGTGCACAGCCATTTGTCGGAAAATATGGAAAAGGAAAAGGGTTCGTCTACGAAGGTGGTATACGCGTACCCACATTTTTCACTTGGCCGGAAAAAATCAATCCGAACTCAGAAAGCGACCTTATTTCTTCGCATTACGATATGTTAGCGACATTTTATGATATCGCGGATATGAGTATTCCCAAAGACACGGATGGCATTAGCCTTTTATCGACTTTATTGTCCCAGGGAAATCAACCGGAACACGAATTTTTATATTGGGAATTTCCAGAGTACGGAGGACAGGTTGCCATACGCAAGGGAGATTGGAAGATAGTGCGACAGCATTTGAAAGATGACGAGCAACCCACACTGGAATTGTATAACCTAGCGATCGATCCTACCGAACAGGAGAATGTTGCGGACCAACATCCTAATATTCTTGCAGAAGCTGCAGTTATTTTTGAGAACCAACATACAAAATCTGAGGTCGAACGCTTTGAGATTCCTTTACTGGAGCAAGGTTTGTTGAGTGAAAAATAAGGTAACTTTGACTTTTTATTAAAGACTATTATGATAAAAAGAGAAGCCACTACCGTCATACTGCTTTTATTTATTGGATCAGTACTTCTGGGATGCAAAGAGCGCAAAGAAAAAAAAGTAGGGCCATCGGCTACCTCGGAAACATCGACTGAGGTAACCGACAATCAGACTGCTGCCCCTGTTTTGGTCAGCCAACCGGAAGGTGTACAAACTCCTGTAAATATGGTTTGGATTCCCGGAGGTGAGCTCATGCAAGGCGCTGTAGCTCAGGATAAAATGGCCATGGACCACGAAAAACCTGCCATTAGTGTAACGGTCGATGGTTTCTTTATGGATGCTACCGAAGTGACGAATGCGCAATTTGCCAAATTCGTTGCCGAAACTGATTATATCACGGTGGCGGAAAGAGCTATTGATTGGGACGAACTAAAAAAACAGGTCCCCGAAGGAACGGAAAAACCCCATGATTCCATTCTTAAACCCGGAGCTTTAACCTTTAAGAAAACTAAAAGCTCGGTTCCTAACTTCTACGATTTCTCTCAGTGGTGGAAATGGACCATTGGGGCAAACTGGAAACATCCAAATGGACCGGATAGTAATATCATTGGTAAAGAAAATTACCCCGTGGTACAAGTGGCCTATAAAGATGCCTTGGCCTATTGCGATTGGGCCGGCCGGCGTTTACCAACGGAGGCGGAATGGGAGCGTGCAGCTAGGGGAGGCAATATTGACACGACTTATTTTTGGGGAGATGATAGCTCTAAACTAAATCTAATGGCAAATACCTGGGAGGGCGAGTTTCCTGTTGTGAACACCAAGATGGATGGTTTTGAATTGAGAGCTCCGGTGAAATCCTATCCCCCCAATAACTACGGCCTTTATGATATGGCCGGAAATGTTTGGGAATGGACTAGCGATTGGTACAATCATAATTATTACAAAGACATATCGACGGGTGATGCTATCCTGCGAAATCCTATGGGCGCTAGCGGACCATATACTCCTAATAATCCCTATGCGAAAGAGAAGGTGATGAAGGGAGGTTCTTTTCTATGTAGCGCTTCGTATTGTGCCAGTTATCGGATTTCTGCAAGAATGGGTTCCAGTATGGATTCTTCTTTGGAACATTTAGGGTTCAGAACGGTGGCAACCGTAGATATGTTAACTGAATAGTCAGAAATTTCAGTATTTTCTTGAATATCGAGATTGAAAACTTTTAATAACTTAACTGTAAGTTTTTTAGGCAAAAACCTACTTTTGTAATATAATTTTGATTGAAATTTAGAACATATGTCAGATAAGATAGAACGAGTTAAAACATTGATAATTGGGTCCGGACCTGCAGGTTATACAGCAGCTATTTATGCCGCGAGAGCCGATTTGAAACCATTGATGTATACAGGAATGGAGCCTGGCGGACAACTAACGACTACTACAGAGGTGGACAATTTTCCAGGATATCCTGAAGGAATTGACGGGCCAACCATGATGATACAGCTTCAACAGCAAGCGGAACGTTTTGGAACCGAAGTGCGTATTGGTATGATCACCGCAGTTGAATTCAGTAAGGAAGTTGGAGGTATCCATAAGGTCACCGCGGATAACGATAAAGTAATAGAGGCAGAGACCATTATTATTGCTACGGGTGCCAGCGCGAAGTATCTGAATATACCTAGCGAACAAAGATTGCGTGGGGGTGGAGTTTCTGCCTGTGCTGTCTGTGACGGATTCTTTTATAAGGGACAGGACGTTGCTATAGTTGGGGCTGGGGATACCGCAGCGGAAGAGGCCTCTTATTTGGCCAATATCTGTAATAAGGTTACGATGCTAGTCCGAAAGGACCATATGAGGGCCTCCAAAGCAATGCAGCATCGGGTGAACAGTCTTAAGAATATTGAGATTAGATATAATACAGAGGTTGACGAGGTTCTTGGAGATCAGGTTGTAGAGGGCTTGCGAATGGTGAACAATCAGACTGGTGAGAAAGAGGAAATTTCCATTACGGGATTGTTCATTGCCATCGGCCATAAGCCCAATACGGATATCTTTAAGGGGCAGCTAGATATGGACGAAACAGGATATTTGATTACTAAGGGAAAATCTACCAAAACGAACTTGCCTGGAGTTTTTGCATCTGGAGACGCGCAGGACAAAGAGTACAGACAAGCGGTAACTGCCGCAGGAACTGGATGCATGGCAGCCTTGGATGCCGAGCGTTATTTAGCATCCATAGGTTCTGTTGAAGAAGCGGTAGCGGATCAGTACAATATTTCATAATATCGACGACCTTGATTCAATAAAAAATGCGGCATTTATGCCGCATTTTTTTGTTCTAGTATTAGGTTTTTTAATCTATTCGGCGGTAATTTTCTGCGAAATAGCGTTTTCCTTCATCATCTAGGGATATTTGGCTGTAAGTATCATCATCCAATATAAGTTCAAACTTAAATACTTTGACCGTATCTTGAATACCCATCATTGCCGCGGAACCATATTCCAAACGTTCCTCCAACTCATTTGCGGTATTGGTATAGGAGCCGTATCCAAACCATTCCGCAGGATCATCAGGGGAATAACGTGTCCACATAACTTTTCCCTTGCTATAAATTTTAACCTGTCTATATCCATTTACGTTTTGAAGTGTATCCGATACTCCTGACTCATCGTAATTGTATCGGTTAATCAGTTCCCAAGTTCCTTCCAGTGAGGGGGTCGTTTGTAGCTTTGAAGAAGTGATACTAGTAGCGGATACCATTATCAACATCAAAAAAACCAATCCAAGTAATTTTTTCATGGTTGTGTATTTTAAAGTTATTAATACCATAAAAGATACGAATTATACTATTAAATCCACAAAAATTGCTTTTATAATTTACAGTATATTCATAATACAAGTTAAATTATTGAAATTATGAATAGAAGGTATTTAGCGTAGCTACTAGCTTTTTAATATCTTCAGATTGATGGGCTGCAGAAATGACGATTCGGCTCAATGCTTTAGATGCCTCGTTCGGATAATTAAAATCAGTAATTATCATATGGTGCTTTTTTAAAAACTTGACGAGTTCCGGATTATGAAAAGAAAATACGGAATGGTTAGGCATGAATCTAAACTTTTCCAAGTGATGGACTTCCTTTAAAAACATTTGAATGTTCTTGTTCAAGACCTTCCTTCTATCCTTATAAATGTTTTGTGCTTGGAGATAGGTATTCATACACGCCGGACTTGCAGGACTGGCACCCCCAAAAAATGGAGTGGCCATCATGGAGTTAATATCGCTTTTGTCACCAAAAATTGCTCCAGCTTGTATGCCCAGACCTTTACCCAAGGAACAACAGACGAAAAGCTTTTTCGGGTTAAATTTTTTCAAGGTGGCATATACCCCCTGCCCATTTTTTCCAACCACGCCGATACCATGAGAATCATCCACAACCAGTATGCATTCGTTTAAGGGCAAGTTTTTTAGGCCCTGAAAATCAGGGTAATTTGCTCCTGAAAAATCAATGGCATCTAAAAAAATCACCGGTGTCACCAACTTGGAGGCAGATAAATGCCTCTCTAACGCAAATAATAGGCTAGAATACGTAACATAGGATTTTGGTCTTTTTTGATGAACCGCAGAGTGTGTGTTAGGTGTATAAAAGAATTTGTGATGTTTGTCCTGTAGAAATTTGGATATGAACTGTCCAGCTAAGTAGCCAGACGAGAAGGTCATACACGCCTCACTTTGTACGGTTTTAGCCAAGTGGGCCTCGACAGTCTCGAAAACAGGTAAGCGCACGTTGGATATTCTGGAGGCACTGTAATTAGTGCCATATCTTTTGATGTTTTCAATGAATAACTCCTGGAATTCTGGGTATTGTTGCAAACCTAAATACGCCGTTCCCCCAAAATAGAGATGCGGCATACCTGCTATCATTAGTTCCCGACCTGGAAAGGAATCTACGTTTACTACCATTGGTTCAAGATTACACCACTTCCTCCAAGTGATGGAAAAACAACACTGCCATCGGCTTCTATGCTCACCCCTTGTGCAATATCCTTCTTTAAAAGTAAAGCTCCATCCATGTCCACATAATCCAATTGAGGTAGAAGTTGGGCAATGGCAGAAATACCTACGGTGGATTCCGTCATGCAGCCCACCATAATTTTCAGACCCAGTTCCTTCCCTTTTTTAATCATGCGTAGGGCAGGGGTAAGTCCTCCGCATTTGGTCAACTTAATGTTTATGCCGCTAAAGTGAAGCCCACATTTTTCCACATCAGTTTCCACGATACAGCTTTCGTCGGCCATTACCGGGAGCACACTATGGTGCATAACCCTTTCCATACCCTGCCAATCGTCGGCTTTTAAGGGCTGCTCTAAAAACTCCACGTTCAATTCCTTTAAAAGCGGTGCGTTGATTATGGTTTCCTTAGCAGTCCAAGCGCAGTTGGCGTCTACCCTAAATACGGCATCGGTATGTTTTCTTAGCTCCTTTACAATGGCTACGTCATCGTCAGTCCCTAGTTTGATTTTATAAATAGGCCAAGGAAACTCCTTCATTTTGGCTACCATCTTTTCAATAGGTGCAATGCCTATAGTGTAGTTAGTGGTGGGGTAGTGGTTGGTCTTCGTGCCCCAAACCTCGTACAAAGACTTACCTAGAAGTTTCCCGTAAAGGTCATGTGCCGCCAAATCCAACGCGCAAATAGCAAAATTGGTCAGTTGTCTGGATACCAAAAAGGCATGAAATTTTTCCGGAGTGGTAAAATTAAATTTTTCAATTTCATTTCGGATTCCATCAATTTCTGCCATCATACTTTCAACCGTAATTTGATAGTAGGGATTGGAGGTGGCCTCCCCGTATCCTGTTTGCCCATTTAACAAAAGACCTACGATCAGAGTATCCTGAAAATCATGGGACTCCCTAGAGATACTGAAGGTATGCTTTAGTGGGAGTACGTACTTTTTAAGACTTATTTGCATAAGACTAATATAGCCAATAGCCCCTTATGAGAAAATCAAAACCCGCTGAAATTTCAGCGGGTTTTGATTTTGGTTGTTTGATTGTTCTTAATATTTGTGTACACTACCCGAAACCGATTTGTTGGTTTTAACGGTGGCGTCGCCGGAATAGGAGATATTTGCTCCACTGCTGGCATCCGCTGTGAGGGATTCGGATACGTTGACGCTTATGTTAGACCCGCTACTGCCATCTGCCCTACATTCCCTGGCCAATAAATCCTTGGCCCTGATATTGGCTCCACTACTACCATCCACATATACCTCGCCAGCCTTTCCGGAAATATCGATGTTGGCTCCACTACTGGCGTCAATATCCAATTCGTTTGCCTCTACTTCTAGGCTCAGGATAGATCCACTGCTCGATTCAACACTCAATTCGTTGGATTTAATGACGTTCTGCGCAATTAAATGTGCTCCACTAGAACTCTCCAAAGAGGTTACCCTTGGTAAAGACACAAAAACTTTCTTTGTTGCCCTGCCAATATTTTCTATAGCGTGGATGCGTAATTTTCCGTTCTTGATATCCGTACCGATAAGGTCTATGATATTTTCGTCGGCTTCCACGGAGATCGAGAATTCATCGTCTTGGGTAACGTAAACATCCAGTCCTTCCGATGCCGATACGACCGTAAATTCATCGCTAACTTCCCTATTTTCTTCAACGACTACGCCGTTTCCTTTTTGTCCCGTGCCAAAGTCGCCAAAGTTAACGTCAAAGCCACAAGAGGTTAAAAATAAGGCGAGTGCCATTGCCATTGTAATTTTAACTAGTGTTGTCATGATTATTGTTTTTTAGATTGATGTAAAATTGTTGGTTTTATTATTATTTTTCTATTTATACTTACTGAAGTGTCGTTCTTGCTTTCTGAACTGTAACTTCAACAACGATTAATCTCTAGAGATGGTTTTCCTTACGGTGGTATCCCCGTCCTCGGCCTTGATTTTAACGCCATTTTCATCCAGTTTCATTTTAAACGATTCACCATTATCTTTAACATCGATATCGATGCCATCCTCGTTGATAATGATTTTCCCCCGCTCTCCATTTTCGTTGATATTGATGTCTATACCATTACCATTGATACGGATGCGGTTCTCGCTATCTTCCTCATACTCCATATCGTCCGGGCAATCCAGGCAAGTAAGTTCGCCTTGGGACGTCATTTGCCAAATATAATCGTCAAGGTCGTTTACATCCCTATCCGTATCGGCGCGCATCTTCCAACCTCTGGCCTGGCCACTATCGTACCGTAGCACCGTTCCAACGGGAATGAATAAATCGGCCTTGACCTCTTGGTCGTTAAATTTGGTTTTTCCCGTTGTGGATAGATAATCGTTGAAAACAATGGTATTGCCCTCTACCACATAGTTATAATCAATTTCCTCGGCGGTAGCCTTTGCTTTTACAAAAGAAGGTCCGTTCGCTTCTTTTCTTATTTTTAATCGAAAGACGCTGTCTTTTGATTTTTGAATCCTAAACCGGACATCTTCTGAAACCAAGATTTTCTCACCTTGCTCATTATAGGTAATAATCATGTTTCCCATATGCATCTGGTTCTCCCTATCATAATCATAGGTGGACATATTAATATTCAATGTATCCACTGGATTTGTGAAATAAATTTGACTTTCGGAAGTCGTGCTCCCGGTATAGGCATGGGAAGCGGCTTCCCTGATACCGAAGACCACTAATAGAATGACCGATAACAGCCAAAGGCCCAATAAACTGAACTTGGCAATGTTACCAATGGATTTTAAGTTGTTCACCAAAATCTTCAATCCCAGGTATAACAGGAAAAAGAAAGGTATACCTACGGCAAAAAATGCAAGTAAGGAAACCAACCAAATGGGCAGGTTGCTGGAGTTTACCACGTTATAAAAATCTACCCCGGGAACATGCACCATATCCATGATACCTACGGTCATCAGCCCTATAAAAAGGCCAATCAGGGTAGAAGCGCCGATGATGATTAAAAGAATGCCGATGAACTTTCCAAAAACCTTGAAAAGGAACATGATGATATCTCCAATGGTATCAAAAAACGTTTTTCCTCCTTTTTTGACGGTGTCGCCTACTTTCTCATAGTCAACACTTTTTACACGATCCGCAACGTCCTCAAAACCCTCCTTAACTTTTCGCTCAATGTTACTAATGTTTACCGTTTCACCGCGCATATCCAACTTTTGGGAAGTAGTGCGCGCCTCGGGAATTAAAATCCATAATAGACCGTACAAGAGTATAAAACCTCCACCGGAACCAATGGTCAAGAACACCCAAAGTATACGTACCCAAAGTGGGTCTATGCCCAGATAATGTGCCAATCCGGAAGAAACCCCTGCCACATATTTTTGTTCGGTATCACGGTATAGTTTCTTAACCCTTGTAGTTTCCCGATCCCGTTTAGGTCTGGGCTCGTCCTCAAAAATATCCTCATCTACCATGTAATCTTCGGGTTGCCCCATTATGGCTATGACCGCATCTACTTCTTTATGGGTTATGACCTGCCTTTCGTTTTCCAGTTTTTCATAGAAAAGTTCGGCTATTCTAGCCTCAATATCGGCCAGGATTTCGTCACTCCCAGGTGTGTTTGCGAAGGATCTTTTTACCGATTCCAAATATTTTCGCATTTTGTTATAGGCGTCTTCGTCTATATGGAAGAGCGTATTCGCTAAATTTATGTTTACTGTCTTGTTCATCGTTAGCTGTTTTTTGTGTTGGTTACCACATTAGTGGCCTTTCTTAATTCGTCCCAAGTGGTATCCAGTTCCTTTAGGAAAAGTTTTCCCGTTTCGGTTAGGGTATAGTATTTTCGGGGTGGTCCGGATGTAGATTCTTCCCATCTGTAATTGAGAAGCCCTGCATTCTTTAATCGGGTCAGAAGAGGGTAAATGGTACCTTCTACCACCAGCATTTTAGCGTCTTTTAGCGTCTCTAGAATTTCGGAGGCATATTTGTCTTTTCCGTTTAGGATGGACAGTATGCAGTACTCCAAAACTCCTTTTCGCATTTGCGCCTTTGTATTTTCTACATTCATAACGTCTTTTTGCTTTGTATGCAGTTCTCCCTTAGAAGATGAGCCTTTCTTTTTGTTTGAAATGATCTGCTGCATGGTTTAACTGTTCGTTTTTTGATTGATGAATAAACATCCTGATTGATTTGATTGATTGATAATTAAACTCCTACGGGTGTGATGAATACCCTATTTAATGTAAACTTACTACTCTACTAATATGCCATTCCGGCCCCGCTTGTTTCCAAAAAACAATGAATTTGCTAGGCTCTGACTCTGCATTTGGTTCTAGATTATTATAAAATTGATGCATTCCTATTTCAATGGCCCCATAATCCTTAATGGGATATACCTCAATACTTCCTTCTACTAAACTTCTGGTGACCTTCCCACATATGTTGTTCTTAATACTCTCCAAGAGCTCCTTTTTATCGGTGGATAAACCTCCCATATCATGGTAAAATTCTATATCCTCGTCGTACATTTTTTCTTGTTTGGCCATATCACATTCATTGTAAGCGGTAAAATAGGTGCTGTCCAATTTCTTTATGGTTTGGAACAAATCAGCGTTCGCGGTCGACTGTCCAGACACAATGCTGGCGAAAAATGCTACTATGATATATATGATAATTTTTATAAGGTTCATTACTTTATGAATTTTATGGTTAGGGGGTATTTAAATGTTTGTCCCTCGTTTGTTCTAATGGTTGCCAATATGGTGTACACAATATTCACTACAAATAAAGCACCTTGTGCTAAACCGGTTATTCCTAAAGGCCAGATCCATGGACCAAAGAAATTATCACTGTCAAAATGAAAATTCATGGTATTGTACTTGTTCAGGTTAAAGAACCTAAAGTTGTCAAAATCAAAAATATCCGGCAAAAAGCCGATAAAGAATGGTACGCTTATGATACCCAGAACAATAGAGTAGAGTAGAAGGCTAATCTGAAAGTTCAGGGCTTGTTTGCCGTTGTAATCCACAAACTCATATTCCTTTTTGTTCGCTGTCCATAATACCAATGGTAGAATAAAGTTTCCAAAGGGAATAAAGAATTTGGAGAACGTACTCGCATGTATGAGCGAGGCTAAATTTCTTTCGTGTTTTGTTAATGATTCTGTCATGGCTCGGTCGTTGCTAATGATTGATTTTTTGTTACTATGTTAAAGCTAATTATATAGCATACCTAATAACTTCTTATGCAAATATATATCTAAAAGAAGGTACTATGCAACACATAGTACTAATAATTAACATAATATTAACATTTTAGTTTTTGAATATTGAGGTGTGAAATGACCTCGAATACCCCTAAATTCAATACATTTGAGGAAAATTAAGGAGCTATGGATTTGACCCCTCGAAAAATAAATACGTTCAATTTTTTTAAACTTCCATCCGTTTGGTGGACCGGTATACGGGTAAAGGATCTCGACGAAACCCATTGTTCGGCTACCGTAAAGCACCGTTGGATCAATCAGAATCCGTTTCGTTCCATGTTTTGGGCGGTACAGGGAATGGCTGCGGAATTAACGACGGGAGCATTGGTCATGGGTGCCATACGGCACAGTGGGAAAAAAGTATCCATGCTCGTGTTGAACAACAAGGCCAACTTCTCCAAAAAGGCTACCGGGCGCATCACGTTTAGTTGTATCGATGGAAACCGTATTAAGGAAGCCTTGGACAAAACCATCGCCACGGGTGAGGGACAGACCCTTTGGATGAAATCCGTAGGTATCAACACCGATGGGGTAGTGGTGAGTACTTTTGAGTTTGAGTGGACAGTGAGGTTGAAAAGTTGATAGTTGGCACTTTTCCGTGAACACAAATAATCGATATAAGAGGGACGTTACCGTAACTCAACCTTTAACGAAAATCATTTTTGTTCAACTAGTAAACGAAACGATAATAAACATTTAATCGCACAATAAATTGAATACACTCTGAATAGACTAGAACAATCCAAGTTCATATCTAAAAACTTTTGCACTTAAATACTCCTTCGATATACCATTGCAGATTTTTAGGATTATAATCTGGGTAATGCTTTCGAACTGATTTTAACATTTTCTCACTATAAAACTCCGAATGTTTAACAAATTCAACTTCGTAATCTCTATTATTGTTATCGGTCAACTTAATGTAATTGAAAGAAATTTTAGGAGGTCTAATTCCAGAACCACTATTTTCATTTATAATAATTGATACTCTAACCATTTTATCACACAAATCCATTGCCGAGCCAAAATCATTTATGAATTGTGTTTTATTATGCCGTACATATTTATCATTTTCTGGATTATAGTAGCCAATATCAAGATATTCCTTGCTTTTGTTTTTATGGTCAACCCAATAGTATAAAACTTGATTATTATTTCTTAGCCATAGTTTAGTACTATAACTCCAAATAAAATATTGTTTGTGTAATTGGCTATTTTGTTCAAGTAAGTCATCTCCGACTGCAATAGAAATAGTTAAATCCTTACCGTCGAATAAATTTCTTAATTCATCACTATATTTGCCATTATAAAATTGAAACCCACTTTCTATAGTATCTTTAAAATCTTCATCTGCATAACTTGTTCTTAGTCCACTGGTAGTGTACAAGTTTCTAATTTCTGGAAGATAATCAGCAAATACGCTTTTGTCCACTCTTATCGTCAAACTTTTTAATTGAAAATTACTGGGTAGTGGTTGATAAAGTTTATTGATTTTGTTTTGGGTGGTGGTGTCAATTTTAGTTAAGTTAGCATTTACTTCGGCGTTGGAAATATCTGTTACTCGTCCAATAAAAAACCCAAATAGAACCATTAAAATTGGGAACCCTATTTTGAAAAAACTACTGTCAGTAAAATTTCTTTTTTTATCATTTTTTATGAATAATTCCTCTATTGCATTGACAAGCTCATCTTTCTCTAAATCAATATTCTTTAACCCTAATTTCTTTCCAAGATCAATCAAAGTGGATTTTCGTAAAGTTCTTATGATTTTAATGATATTATTCATTCCAAAATAAAAAATAGTATTATTAGTAATAACTATTCAATTATTAAGTAAAACTAAACAAAGTCAATAATTAACATAATAACTTTAGATTACTATTAATCAAGTTTTACTAACAAATTTGTAACATAATCTTAGCTTTAATTACTTATTAGTATCAACAAAAAACAAATTAAAAAATGAACGCACACGAAGTAGATTACGAGATATACGGCGAAGAAATGCAATATGTAGAAATAGAGCTGGACCCACAGGAAGCCGTGGTAGCAGAGGCTGGGAGCTTTATGATGATGGAGCCCGATATTAAAATGGATACCATTTTTGGGGATGGTTCCAACCAGGACAGTAGTGTTTTGGGAAAGATTTTCTCCGCCGGTAAACGAATGTTAACGGGAGAAAGCCTGTTCATGACCGCTTTTTTAAATGTTGGGCAAGGGAAGAAGAAAGTCAGTTTTGCATCACCCTACCCAGGAAAAATATTGCCCATTGACCTTTCTGAAAAAGGGGGTAAGTTCATTTGTCAGAAAGATGCTTTTTTGTGTGCGGCCAAAGGCGTTTCCGTAGGGATTGAATTTTCTAGAAAATTAGGAAGAGGGTTATTTGGCGGCGAAGGCTTCATTATGCAGAAGCTGGAAGGGGACGGCATGGCCTTCGTACATGCAGGGGGCACCATGGCCAAGAAAATATTGGCGGCCGGAGAAGTGTTAAAAGTAGATACCGGATGCATCGTTGGTTTTTCACATACGGTGGATTATGATATTGAATTCGTGGGAGGAATTAAAAATACGGTTTTTGGAGGGGAAGGACTATTCTTCGCAACTTTGAGAGGACCTGGTACGGTTTATATTCAATCCTTACCCTTTAGCCGCTTGGCTGGTAGGGTATTGGCTGCCATACCTAGAGGCGGTAAGGATAAGGGGGAAGGAAGTATTCTTGGTACCCTTGGGGATATCGTAGGTGGTGATAGAGGATTTTAAAAAAACCTTATCGTGAGGAGTAACAACAAAGAAATCTCTTGAAACCAACGTCCAGGTTAATAGCTCTTATCGCTAACCTCGGACTTGGTACGTTTTGCCTTGTATGTCTTATTTTCATAAATTTTTAATATTCTGCTATGAGTTTTTACAAACTATATGATTTTCTACGCGATTTAGACAAGAACAATTCCAAAGAGTGGATGGACGAAAACCGGAAACGCTACCATGAGGTAAGGGATTGGTATATAAGTTGGCTCAACGAAATGGACGCCAAATTGGCCCAGGTAGATAAGGACTATTACGCCACTCCTGGTAAGAAAGCAATCAACCGGATCAACAATAATTTGATGTTCCATCCGGAGAAGCCTACCTATAAGGACCACTTTGGGGCGGGTTTGGATAAAGCGCCTGACACCGGGGATTTTTACATACATCTGGGGCTGAACGAGTCGTTTATAGCGGGCGGTTTTTATAGGCCTTCTTCAAAAATATTGACTAGTATTCGGGATGCCATTGATTACAACGGAGAGGAATTCAAAAAAATCATTAACAAAAAATCTTTTAAGGATATGTTCGGCGGCCTCATGGAGGACGATATGCTAAAAACTTCCCCCAAAGGATTTTCCCAAGACCACCAACATATAGAACTATTAAGACACAAGAGTTTTGCCGTTTCCCATCCGGTGACGCAAAAAGAGGTACAACAGGAAGATTTTCAAGAGCGGGTCATTTCGGTGTATAAAGAAATGCTTCCTTTTAGAAGATATTTGAACAAGGCGATTACAGTTTAGTTTCGTAGGATGCCAGTGTTTTAAAAATATCAATAAACTCTGTGATACCCTCTTTGCTCAATTCTGTGTTAGCTATTAAAAGTTTTCCAGTATTGGTTTGGGAATTAAAGAACATCAGGGTAGTTACGGCAGGATCTCCACCGGAATGACCTATCTGTCCGGTAGCGGACATGCCCATAAAAATACCCATATTGTACTCATCGTTATAAGCACTGTCACTACGGTTTTTATGATTTTCTTCATTTAGATTGGGAGAAAACAGCTCTTTATAACTTTCGGTATTCAAGACGGTACCGTTTCCATTATATCCTGAAATCAATTCACTTAAATACTTTCCTAAATCCGTGGAGGAGGTAATCAGTCCCCCATCGGGATAATTGACCAATTGATAAGGCGCCAATTCCAAGTCTCTCTCCGCATATAATTTCGAGTGTTTTGAATCGTCCACATCTTTTAGAAACCAACCTGTATTCGACATCTCTAAGGGGTCGAAAATATGGGTTTTTGTGAATTCCGGAAAAGGCTGACCTACCGCATTTTCCAATACTAGGGCTGCGAGCCCTGCCCCGATATTGGTGTATTCAAAAATTTCGCCTGGTTTCTTTTTGATGAAGTTCTTTTTTTTATACCACTCACCTTTGGAACTTAGAATTTTTTCCAAGAACAAGTCATAATTCATTAAGTCATCTGATGAGCGGAAATTCATATTCACTCTTGCTTGGCCATTTTCTGAATTTCTTAAAATGTAACCTCTACGCTCATATTGGGAAGCATCTCTTATGGTGGAAGTATGGGACGCTAAGTGTCTTATGGTAATGGATTCCTCAGGAAAATGTGGATTTGTAACTTCAAAAGGTAAGTACTTGTTAATAGGGTCGTCAAGATTTAGTTTTCCCATTTCTTGCGCCTTTAACAGCGCTAACCCAATACATGTTTTTGAGACGGATGCAATATTTTGAACGGTATGTGAGGTGTATTTCTTTTGATTGGATACGTCCGCAAACCCAAATCCATGCGTGTATAAAACGGAATCGGAATTTACGATGGCAACCGAGAATCCATTGATATGATTTCGTTGGGCTATTTGTTCCAGTTCGCTGGTCAGCTTTTTTGTAGTGGTATCTTTGGATTGCGCGTTTATGGAGATGTAAACTAAATTACACACCAAAAAAAGGATAAGGTTTTTCATATTTTTAATGATGAACTTTTAAGATTAGTTCAATTTATCTGAAGCTGAAATCAATCGAGCACTCAAATCAGGCTCTTCCATATCTGCATCCAAAGGGAACATGGGACGTTTTATATTTTCATAACCCAGACGTTCCAAATCTTGGTCAACGCCACCAGGGGTGAGTGCCATTGTCCAGCCTTTTCGCATATCGTAAAGTTCAGGGACCAAGTAGCCAATTTTAACCACTACGATATCAGTTTCCCTAGGATGTAAGTTTAGATCGGTAAAATCCTTTTCATGGTGATAGGGTTTGCGTTTTTTGGTGACGATAACGCTTATGCTTCCTGTACGTACAACAGCTTCTACCTCTGCATCGCGGTCTCCTTCTTTAAGGGCCGTAACGGTTCCTGTCAATTTTAGGGGCGGGGAATACCTGTTATCTACTCGAGCACCTACCATTGCCGATACCTCGCCTCCAACTCCTACTTCTAAGGCTTTTTCTATCAATTCCGGCCCGGGAATGGAAGCGTAGATCAAAGATGGTCCGTTTTTAGATTTGAACTCCGGTCTTGCCAAAAGTTCATTTAAGGTCCACGTCACATCTCCAGCTCCACCTGCCGTAGGATTATCGCCCATATCGCTAATGATGTAAGGCCCCTCTTTACTTTCTAGCGCCAGTTTTAAACTTTCGTCCAAAGTGGCAACGGGGGCTACAAATTCAAATTCCTTACGTATATCCCAAAACGCCTTGGCCAATTGCTCGGCTCCTTGGGTCACTTCTTCCTTGTCATCACCCGTCACCATAACCACGGCATGATTTCGTGGTTCATCGGCCCATGCATAGCCTATCCAAATGGCGGCGTCAATAACTCCTTCTTTTGCCACCACAGAAGGAATTTGGGCATATAGACTTTTTCCGGGTTCTATACGGGTACTGGTCTTTTCTCCCGGAAGTAAAATAGGTACGGGAATCCATGCTTTGTACGCTGGTTTTCCCTTTCCACTTTCCAAGCGGTCCAATAGGTTGATAATGGCTCTTTCTTTAGATTCCAAGGCATCTTCATGAGGAGCCATCCTGTAACAGGTAATCAAGTCACTGTGTTTTGCCAGGCCTTCTGAAACATTTCCATGAAGGTCCATCGATGTTGAAACCAGCACATCGATACCGATTACGTCCCGAATGCGTTGCAGTAAATCGCCCTCCGCGTCTTCAAGTCCGACCACACTCATGGCCCCATGAATATCAAAGAATAGACCGTCATAAGGTCCATTTTCTTTCAGCATCTTTAGGGTTTTAGATACCATAGACTCATAAGCCTCTCTAGTAACGATCCCACCGGGCAGGGCTTTTCCCAATAAGGTAGGCACCCATTCCGCTCGCTTTCTTATACTGCTACTGTCCGCAAAGAAGGGGTACTGTCCAAAAATGGAATCTCCAATGCGCGCATGAAAAGCTTCTTCGTGGGTTTGGGCAGGGGAGAAGGTACTGGATTCAATACCTATACCTGCTATTGCTATTCGGGGAGGTTCTTTAGTATCAACAGGCTTTGTATCGTTCTCTTTGCAGTTAAAAGTAATCAGTGCTAGACAGAACAGTAGAATTATCGATTTTTTCAATTTGGTGAGCTTTTTTGATTTGTTAATAGTTGGAAGAAGTTACAAATTTTTGATGGTTTCCGTCTCCTGAAAGCTTTTAATTGGTTGGGTTAGGAATATAAATGTTTCAAAAGTATATTTGATTCGAAAGGCTTTAAAACTTAGTGCCTTTAAAACGATTCTTAAAACTCCGACCCATTGAAAAATTCCAACATCAAGAATATAAAAAAAGAGGTTCTTTCTGACAATTGGTACACCTTGAACAAATTCACGTTCGATTACCAAAAACCCAACGGCACTTGGGAGACACAACAGCGAGAAGCCTATGACCGCGGTAACGGGGCTGGTATTCTCTTGTACAACAAGTCCAAGGGTACGGTGGTCCTTACCCGACAGTTTCGCATGCCTACCTATGTTAATGGCAATGAAGACGGGATGATGATAGAAGTCTGTGCAGGGTTGTTGGACGGTGATAATCCGGAGGATTGTATACGTAAGGAGACCGAAGAGGAAACAGGATATAAAATTGGAAATGTAAAGCGCGTGTTCGAGACTTATATGTCGCCCGGATCAGTAACGGAAATATTGTACCTGTTCGTGGGAGCCTATGAAGACCGCATGAAAATAGGTGAGGGCGGAGGTGCGGATGACGAGAGCGAAAATATAGAGGTCCTTGAACTTCAATTTTCAAATGCACTTGAAATGATGGGTACCGGTGAAATTTGTGACGCCAAGACAATCATGCTCTTACAGTATGCGCAAATTCACGGTTTGGTTTCCTGAATTTTTTCGACTTATTAGGTATGGATGAAATTACTAAAATAGGTTTAGGCGGGGGCTGTCATTGGTGTACCGAGGCGGTGTATCAATCCCTAATCGGTGTAACTAAAGTGGAACAGGGTTTTGTGGCATCGGACAATGAGAACGATTCGTTCTCGGAGGCGGTTATCGTGCATTACAGAGAAATGGATATTTCGCTAAAGGAACTGATTGCCATTCATTTACATACCCACGAGAGTACCTCTGATCATAGCATGCGAGGGAAATATCGCTCCGCAGTCTACATTTTTGATACTACTCAAGCGGATCGGGTAAAATGTATTCTAAAGGAATTACAGCAAGATTTCTCAAAACCTTTGGTAACCAAACCGTATCCATTTAAATCATTCAAACCCTCTGATGAAATGTTTCAGGATTATTATTATTCTGACCCTGAAAAGCCCTTCTGCAAAAGACATATTTATCCAAAACTGGAGTTACTTTTGGATAAATTTTCCAACAAAGTCAATACGAACCAATTGGGAAATTAATAGGTATCCCGTATTCTTTCAAAGGTCGTCTCCATCCGTTGTTTCACCTCGGCGGAAGGGGATTGGAAATGGTTGTTCATAAAACTGAAAATCAATGTTTTCCCCGACTTTGTAATCAGGTAACCACTTAGACAGTAAACATTCCCCAAGCTACCGGATTTGGCATAGATGTACGGTTCCGGATTGCCGGTATACCAAGATTCCAAAGTCCCTGACCGACCTCCGGCAGGAAAAATATCGAATAACCGCTCCCTTGGAATTTCACCATACATCTTTTGTAATACTTTCACTATGGATTCTGGTGTAAATAGATTGTATCTGGAAAGTCCCGAACCGTCTACCCATCGTGGGGGTTGTTTTAAATCGGACAACAGATTTTCCAATACATGTTTTCGTACCCTATCGGTGCTAAGGGTGTCGGACAGCATGGATGAGGAAAGAATCAAAAGTTGTTCGGCCAAAAAATTATCGCTTTCTTGCATCATCCGTTTTAAAACGGTATCCGTTGGTACGCTATACTTTGTTTTTAACTGACCTGTCGGTATCTTCGGTAAAATTGCAATATCCCTTTGCAAAGCATCTGATAATAGCTTTTTGGTTAATACGCTGTCGGTCTTAAACGGAACCTCCAAGGTGTCCACCCTAGAAGGGGAATAGAAAAACGTATTTGAGCTTTCGGCCCGATTTTTCGAATAGGAAAGTGGTACCACGCTATCTTTAAAATACTCGGGAGAAATGTTTGGGATTAAGGAATGGCTCATGGTCACCACATTTCCATATACAGGAAAACTGCCTTTTTCGGGTTGGTAGTAGTAATCGTAATCGTCCCAAGCCCAACCCGGACCAAATTTGTTATCCTGAAGATTGTTGGTGATTAGTTTGATATGCTCGTAACCCTTCATAAATTCCGGAATTGGATTGTTTTGGAAATAGGGATGTAGTAATGTTGGGTCTCCCGTGCCTTGAACGTAAAGAGTATCGTTTTCAGTAAGATATTTGAAAGCAGGAATACTATCGGGCAACATATTCAATGCTGTGAAAAGGGTAAATATTTTAGTATTGCTGGCGGGGGTAAAGTACTTTTTGCCGTTATAATTGAGTATTGTATCGTTAGTTTTTGGGTCAACCACCAGTAAACCAGTAAATTGACTATTGTAAAAGTCAGATGAAAGAAGCTTTAACGTGCTTTTTTGAAGTACTTTTTTAGGGCTAGAACATGCTCCCAATAGTAGTATGAAAATGGTGAAGGCAAGTATTTTCTTCATTTATTTTTATTCTAGTAATGCATTAAGTCGGATAGGTATTATTCTTTTCTAATGAAATTATTGAATTTTTAACAAAACTAGAACAATATCCTTACCAGATTTTTGTTTAACTTTATGGGGAGAAATCCCCCAAAATGCAACTAACTAATTAAACACTTTGAAATATGGCTAGAGCGATGCTTGAGTATACAAAAACAGTACTCAAAAAAGTAAGCTTCGACGCAAAACTATTCTGCAAAGAAGTAAAAAAAGCAATCTCAAACTTATTACCGGACGAAATCGAAGAACTAAGACTCTGGTTGAAACACTTCATAACGGACAAGCCAGAATTACAGGACAGCTTAATTTATTTAAGGACATAATTACAAACCCGCAATTTGCGGGTTTTTTTATGCATGGTTCATGGGACTAATAATTTTCACATCCTGAAAAGCGATTGCCCCACGGACTACGCTGGCAATTACATCCCGTAAGGCTTCGGTAATCTGTATTTTCAATTCACTTTTATGAAAAATAAGACTCACTTCCCTAGCTGGGGGTGGCTCTTTAAAATACTTTAGGTTTCCTTTATGCTTTTCATCCAGTTCCAAGGTATTCAAAAATGGGAGGAGGGTCATACCCAAACCCTCATTGGAGAGATTGATTAGCGTTTCAAAACTTCCACTTTGCAGACTAAAGTGTTCTTCACCCAATTTTTTGGGGGATTTACACAGGTTTAGTACACCTTCACGAAAACAATGTCCGTCTTGCAAGAGCAGGATATCCGATACATTTAAATCCTCTGGGGTAAGTTCAGAAACACCACGTAAACGATGATCCTGTGGCACATATCCCACAAAGGGTTCATAGTATAGGGGTCGTTCCTTAATAAACTCAATTTCTAAGGGCGTCGCCGCTATGGCGGCATCCAAATGTCCGTCCTGTATATTCTGAATTAAATCTTCTGTATTTTGTTCTTTTATAATCAGGTTAACCCTGGGATATTTGTTGATGAAAGTCTTAAGGAACATCGGTAATAATGTGGGCATTATGGTAGGAATGATTCCCAAGGTGAAATCCCCGCCAATGTAGCCTTTCTCCTGATCTACTATATCCTTTATACGGGCCGCTTCGTTGACAATATTCTTTGCCTGTGCCACAATCTTTTTTCCAACATCCGTAACGGAAATCGGCTTTTTGCTCCGGTCAAAAATCAATATATCCAGCTCATCTTCAAGCTTTTGCACCTGCATGCTTAAAGTAGGCTGAGTTACAAAGCTTTTCTCCGCGGCCAAGGTAAAATTCTGGTATTCCGCAACGGCAAGCACGTATTGTAATTGAGTAATTGTCATTAATATAGTTTTGAAAGATAAAAATAAGAAAAACTATCAATAAAACTTATCGTGTAGGTTGTCTAAGTTGATCATTTCTTTGGTCTCAAAGTAAAAACCTCGAGAAAAAATGATTATAGTTATTCAATCGAATATGTTAATCGGAACACTTAAGGAATTAGGGATTTTTCTGGAGTGCATATCCATTCATGCTGAAATAAAATGCTGCACCTATCGATAAGGTTCCTTCTTAGCATTTCAAACTTAAAAGAAAAAGCCTGAACAAACTGTTCAGGCTTTTTTATAATTTTCAAAATGTAATTTAATTCTTAATTAATCCTTGTCCTTCTACCCATGGCGCTCCAGCCTTTTTTAAATCAATTTCTAATGCAGGTAAAGTGGTCGCCACAATAGGTTGTAGTTTGGCTTTCACCTTCTTGAGTTGACTTTGTACACGACTAAGCAGGGCTTTATGTTCCTCGGTTGGGCCATAGGTATTTCCTAAGGCTATCCAACCTATTGAACTACCGTCGCTTGCTGTAGGATTTGAACGCTCCCCAATTTCATCTTTAATCGAATTGCCATTAAGCTCTTTGTCTATATCCAACAAGGAGATTTTAACGGTATTCAATCGTTTGTACAGATCATCTGAAGGTGAAGTTGCCTTATTCAAAGCTCTTAGCATTGCGTCAACGGTTTGTTGACTTGTTTCAAGTTCAATTTCCATCGCTGTTAAATCTTGTTGGAACGCAAAAGCCGCATCCCTAAACACATCCGTTTCCTCATATGGTTTTCTAGGTAGTGCACCTTCGAACATTGGTTCTACTTTAAAGGGCTCAGGACCTTGTAATACAGTATTTGTGCCATCAGCACGTTTCACTAAAGTTACCGTATAATTTCCGGGAGTGACCATGACGCCGCCCTTACGGAATCCACCTCGTTCCTTTGGTACTTCCAATCGTTCTCCACTTTTACTGGGGTAATTTAAATTCCAGCTCACACGGTTAAAACCCTTTTTATTGGTGCCTTCAACGGTGTTGATGACATTTCCGCTTTCATCTTTAATGACTAATGAAATTGACGGTCCGTCTTGTCTGTATTCTTCCTCAAGAGCATCCCAGCCTGGGAATCCAGCAGCTCCCTTCTTTTCCTTTTCTTCTCTGACATCTTTTTCGGATTTGATTTTATCTGCCATATAATAGGTGAAATTTGCACCGAACGGTGGATTTTTCGCAATCCATTCGGCATCACCTTGACTACCGACCCTACTGGACTCTTTGTACCACTTAACCGGTTTAACTGGAAACAACTTGGGCTCGGCGGAACTCATATTAGCAGTAAAATCGCGCAAAGGTGAAATATCGTCTAAAATAAATATGCCCCTACCGAACGATCCTGCGACCAAATCGTTTTCGCGTCTTTGAATCGTGATGTCCCGAATTGGAATTGTAGGCATGCCATCCTCCAGTTCAGTCCAATTTTTGCCTCCGTTCATAGTTACATATACTCCGAACTCCGTCGCCGCAAATAACAGATCTTTTTTTATATGGTCTTGTACTAATCTCCAAATCAACAACTTGTTCGGTAAATCACCGTTTATTAAAGACCAAGTTATTCCTTTGTCATTACTTTTAATGATATAGGGTTTGTAATCCCCATATTTATGATTG
The DNA here is from genome assembly GCF_027474845.2 of Maribacter aestuarii. Classification (NCBI taxonomy): domain Bacteria; kingdom Pseudomonadati; phylum Bacteroidota; class Flavobacteriia; order Flavobacteriales; family Flavobacteriaceae; genus Maribacter; species Maribacter aestuarii. The sequence goes on along the minus strand of NZ_CP107031.2, from coordinate 233,935 downwards.
TCCAAAGCGGCATACACGACATTCGCATCAAAAAGATCGGCACGGACGTCATTTACAAAGGGTGTAGTAGGTAACCCTTTTACGGTATTTAGGGTGAATTTTCTCCAAGTTGCACCTCCGTCTTCTGTGACTTGAATAAGGCCATCATCGGTACCCGCATATAGCAAGCCTTCTTGTTTTGGTGATTCTGCCAATGAGGTAATTGTATTGTAATTGGACATCGCACCTACATCCCAAGCATTATCCCAACTTTGGGATTTGCCATAATAGGGAAAGGTCATTCGCTCTTGATTCAAGGTAAGATCACCTGAAATGGGTTCCCATGCATCGCCTCTATTTTCTGATTTCCAAACACGTTGGGAGGCAAAATATAATCTTTTCGGATTATGGGAACTCACTACGATTGGCGCGTCCCAATTAAAACGTTCATACGGATCGCCTTCTCTTGCCTGGGGCTGAATAAAAACCGTTTCCCTTGTTTTGCTGTCTATTCTCCATAGTGCTCCTTGTTGAAATTCGCCATAGGTAATGTCCGGGTTTCCGGGTTCCGTAGCGGTCTGTGCCCCATCGGCCCCGAGTGTTTTCCACCAATCTGCACTAGCGATACCATCGGAACTCATTGTCCTTGACGGACCGCCATGCGACCCGTTATCCTGTGTACCACCATAAACATTGTAAAAAGGTTCGGCGTCATCTACCGCGATTTTAAAATATTGAGTAATGGGCAAGTTGCGCACATATTTCCAACTTTCCGTACCATCAAAACTTTCGTACAAGCCACCGTCTGTACCGATCAATAAGTAATTTGGGTCAGATTTTTTAAAGACCAAAGCATGGCTATCACTATGCTGATTGGATCGACTCATATTCGTGAACGTTTTTCCGTGATCTTTTGAAACCAAGGCACTGTTGTTCATAAAATAAAGTGTTCCTTCATGATGTGGTGACGCAATCAATTCTTGGTAATAATGCGGCCCGGTACCACCTGATACGGCATCTGATTTTTTTACCCAAGATTCTCCTCCATTCGTTGTCATATAGACTCCACCTTTTGTTCTGTCCAATTCAAGGGCTGCATAGATGACATCGGAATCGAAGGGTGACATGGCCAATCCGGTTTTGCCTAAATTGGATTTGGGGAGACCATTTTTAAGCGCCGTCCATGTTTCTCCCCCATCGGTACTTTTATGAAGTCCAGAGCCGGGTCCACCCCCTAGGTAACCAGCTACGGTTCGGTGTCTTTGCCATGTGGCCGCGTATAACACATCTGGGTTGTTCGGGTCGATAAGCATATCGGTCGCACCTACCCATTCCGCATCCCCTAAAGTTCGTTTCCAGGTTTTTCCACCATCGGTAGTTTTAAAAACTCCGCGGTCACCACCTTTGCTCCAAAGGGGGCCTTGCGAAGCTACCCAAACTACATCGGAATTTTCAGGATGTACAATGATTTTAGATAGGTGTTCGGAATTTTCCAATCCCATATTTTTCCAGCTCATTCCATCGTCATGGCTCACATAAATACCATCACCAAAGCCAGCATGACGCCCACCGACATTTTCGCCGGTCCCTACCCATATGGTATGGGGATTGTTGTGGTCAATGGTGACGCAGCCTATGGAATATACTTTTTCTTTATCGAACAACGGTTTCCATGTAGTACCGGAATTTGTAGTTTTCCAAACACCACCAGAACCCACGGCCACATACCATATATTTTCGTTTTCGGGATGTATGGCGATATCGGCGATTCTACCCGAGGTCATTGCGGGCCCGATATTTCTGAATTCTAATCCTTTAAAAGGGTTTTCGGATTCCTCTTGTGCGCTACTATGGAGTGTTACACATGAAGTAAAGAAAAAAAGTAAAGCAAACTTGATAACCTTTTTCATTTTCTGGTTGGTTTTAAATGATTAATTGGGCAAATTATGGAAGATTAACCCTAGTTTTAAAACTACAAAAAATGAAACTAAAAAGTTTGTACTTCCTGCTTTGGAGTTTGGGATTAACGCTATGTTAACATTTCAAATTAACAAATTAGCGCCATTGGTCGTCATTATAATAGTAGCTAATTTAAGTACTCGAGGTGTATGGGAACGATCTGCACCATCACCCCAAATATCTTCAGTAGCAGATTTTTATGATCACTATAAACTCAATTGGGAGAACAAGGTAATTGTTGTAAATTCATACAACGCTTTATAGGACAGAAATATGAAATACTCGCTAATTATTCTAACGGTAACGCTTGCCCTAGTCATGGGCTGTAATTCAAGCACCGAAAAGAAAAAAGAAAAGAAAATGCTCACGGCAGAGCACATCCCCACGGTAGTTACTAGCGATATAGAGGAAGGTATCAAGGCCAACATCGCAAAAAAAGTAAAAGAGGGAGGAGGATATTTTCATATGGAATCCGGGGGGAAGGAACTACGTTTGGAACTGGTACGTGTTCATACGGAATACCTTTCAAATTTAGGACCAAGACGTCATTTTGCCTGTGTTGATTTGGCCGATGTAAGTGGCGATGTCTATGATGTGGATTTTTTCTTGGAAGGAGATCCAGGGAGTATGATAGTTACCGAAACTACGCTGCACAAACTTAACGGCAAACCTATGTATACGTGGAAACAACGTAAGGATAAGACATGGTATAGGGTACCTGTGCAAGAGGCTTCAAATGATTTACTAGGCGTTATTGAGGGCGAAGACAAATTTGAATTCAGGTACGAGGTTACTTTACCGGAAATGAAGAAATCAGCAAAAATTTGGATTCCCGTTCCGCAGAGCGATACTTTTCAAGATGTAAGGTTAACAACGCTCAAAACTCCCGTGGAGCATCAAATGCTTGAGGAAAAGGAATACGGCAATTCGGTTTTATATATGGAACTTTTGCCAGAGGATAGTGGTAAGAAAGTAGAGCTGGTTTACGATGTATCACGAAAGGAGAAAAAACCCTACGAAGAAAATACGTGGCCAGCGCGCTATTTAGACGCCAGTTTGCTAATGCCCGTGGGCTTTCGATTTGAGACCCTTGCCGATTCTATTATGGGTGATAAGCGTTACGGAGGCACCCTAATGCGTGCGAGAGCCTTATATGATTATATAATTGATAATATGAGTTATATCAAGGCTGGCACCTACGGTACAGGTGATGCCGTGTATGCCTGTGATGCACTTACCGGGAATTGCACGGAGTTTCACTCACTCTTTATTTCTTTAGCCAGATCGGCCGGGATACCTGCACGATTTGCGGTCGGGGCCTCAATTCCTTCAGATCGAGATGAAGGCGGTATTGATGGTTATCACTGCTGGGCAGAATTTTACGCTGAAGGGAAATGGTGGCCTGTTGATATCAGTGAGGCGAATAAATATTCCAAACTTGCCACGTACTATTTTGGTAGGCATCCGGCAAATCGTATCGAATTCACCCGTGGACGTGATTTAAAATTAGAACCCGGACCTAAATCCGGGTCGATTAACTTTATGGCCTATCCTGTTATGGAAGAAGGTGATGTACCTGTCTTTCCTAAAACATTCTTTTCGTTCCAAAGAAAATCGGATAAGGAGACCTTGTAATATGGTTTGGCCCTAGTCCGAAATAGAATCTTTCGTTGGGTGTTCTTCGCCTTCTGGGTGTTCTTCACCTTCTGAAGTAGGATGTTCCTCACCTTCAGGATGTTCTTCTTTGGCGGCGCCTTCTTCCGTAGGGTGTTCTTCACCTTCGGGATGCTCGGCTTCCGCTTCGGTTTTTTCTTCTTTCTTTTGTTCCCTACAAGAGCTTAGAGATCCAGCTGCGACGAAGCTAAAAAGAAGGACTACCAGGGTAAAGTATTTTAGTTCTTTCAGTCGTTTCATGATTTTGTTGTTTTATGAATTAATAATAGGACAATTGGCTTTTAAACAATTAAAGATACCAAATTTTACTCCAACGCCGGGGAAGTGACCGAAAGTTGCCTGGCGTGTGGGACAAAAATGGACATATATGAGATTTTCAATAATAAAACAGTCATATCATTACCTCAATTCTTAGCTATTCAAAACTTCCAAAACACGTTCGGGAGTAAAGGGAAGGTGCCGCAATTTTTTCCCCGTCAATTTTAGAAAAGCATTCGCGATAGCACCTGCGACCATTGGGGTTGCCGTCTCACCAACACCTTGGGGCGTTTCTGAAGATGCAATTAATTTGGTTTCAATACTATCGGGCACATCTTGCATTCTCAATAACGAATAGTCGTGAAAGTTTGATTGTTGTACTTCACCGTTTACCACGGTAACCTGTTCGTAAAGTACACTGCTCATACCCATGATGATGCCGCCTTCCATTTGCGCTTTTACGTTATCGGGTTGCACTATAACACCTGCATCCAGGGCGATCCAAAAACGATTGACCTTAATTTTTCCTGTCGTTCGGTCCACGGAAATTTCACAGACACCGGTTCCTAGAGATCCGTGTTCAACAAAGGAGATTCCCTTTGCGCGACCTGCGGCAGTTGGAGCGCTCCAATCGGACATTTCTACGACGTTTTCCAAAGTGGCCAGTGCCCTGGGAGAATCTGCCATTAATTTTCTCCTAAGAGCCACCGGGTCGGTACCTTGGTCCAAGGCAATTTCATCCAACATACTTTCAATGGCGAATTTATTCGGGCCATGGCCAACGGCACGCCAATGTTTAAGTCGGACACCATGCCTAGTTTCGCGCCATTCAGCAAATTGGTTCGGTATGTTGTAATGCGAGTTGTGTACCCCACTGGCCACTAAATTTCCCCCATCACCGATGACCATATGCGAAAACCCATTTATTTCGCCAGATTTGTCCAAACATACGTTGAGCCGCTGAAGGGAAATGGGGCGAAACGTACCGTAGCGTAAATCATCTTCGCGTGTCCAAATCAGTTTCACGGCAAGCGGGGCCATTTCTTTGGCCAACACCGCACATTCCGCAACGAAGTCACTCATGCTTCTCCTTCCAAAACCACCACCAAGGTATTGCAAATGAACATTTACTTTATCTGGGGAAATGCCTAAAATGTTGGGCACACCTAATTTGGTATCGGCCCCTTGTTGACTACCCACCCAAACCTCCGCACTTTGTAAATCTTCTGTCACCCGTATCACGGCATTCAGGGGTTCTAGTTGGGCATGGTATACGTAGTCGTTTTTAAAGTCGGCAGTGTAGGTTTTAGAAGTGTTCCGAAGCGCAGTATCCATATTGCCTATTTTTGTAACCACCTTGCCGGTCTTGCCCTGCGCTGCTATTCTCTCATAGTCCTCGTAAACTTCCTGCGAATTAAAACCGGACGCATCGGAATCACTCCAATCTATTTGAAGCAGGCTTTTGGCTTTTAACGCCTGTTCCAAGGTCATGGCGACCACACCAATGGCATAGTCGAAGGGTACTATTTTTAATACGCCTTCCTGGGCCAAAATTTCCTCCTCATTTCGTAAGGTAGGTCTAGCACCATGTAATTTTCCACGTTCCAAAACCCCGTAAACCATTTCTGGTAGACGGATGTCAATGGCAAATTGTGCGCTTCCGTCTACCTTGGCCGGAATCTCGGTACGCGGAATATCTTTACCGATTAATCGAAAATCTTTCGGTTGTTTTAGTTGCTCTACCGTAAAATCAGGAAGCTCCTCCGGCATTGTTAAATAGGGAACGAGTTCCCCATAACTTATTTTCTTATCGCTGCTTTCATGGAAAACAAAGCTATCGCCTGTTGTCAATTCGGAAACGGGAACGCCCCAATGTGCTGCCGCTGAATGGAGCAAAACGTAACGTGCCTGCGCGCCGGCCTTTCGCATCGTTTCATAATAGCTGTTCGTGGTTCTGCTACCTACGGTAAACATAAGTTTACTTCCGGGTGCCCAACCTTTTCCACCGTATATTTCCGTTTCCTGTGGCGAAAATTCAACGTGGACCTTGGACCAATCTGCGTCCATTTCTTCAGCAAAGAGTAGGGGTAAAGAGGTCATGGACCCTTGCCCCATTTCTGCGGCTGGGTTATAAATGGTAATCTCACCATCTTCAGTGATTTGCACCCATGCAGTGAGTTGATGCTTTTCCAATTGTTCGGCAACCGCATTGGTATCCGCACAAGAGATTAATTGGGGCAGAATACCTGATACGCCAATAAAGAGGGCTACGCCACTGGAAGACTTTAAAAATTCCCTTCGGTTGACCAATTTGGATGTTGTGGACATAATCGTAAGTTTTAATTCTAGTTCACCAGATTTTTAGCAGCAGCCAATTCAATGGCCTTTATTATCCGCAGATAAGTACCACAACGGCAAAGTACACCGTTCATGTAACTTTTTATTTTTTCCCTGGAGGGCGCTGGTTCTTCTTCCAAAAGGGCGACGGCTTGCATGATTTGACCCGACTGACAATAGCCGCATTGTGGCGCCTGAGCTTCAATCCATGCTTCTTGAACAGGGTGGTCCCCATTTTCGGACAAACCTTCTATGGTGGTAATCTTCTGTCCGTTCGCCAATGTACCCACCTTTAACATACAGGCCTTCATGGGCTTTTTATCGATATGAATGGTACAGGCCCCGCATTGTGCAATACCACAGCCGTATTTGGTGCCGGTGAGGCCTAAATGTTCTCGCAGTACCCATAGCAATGAGGTGTCCGCAGCAGTTTCCACCTCAAAAGTTTCACCATTAATAGCTAATGTAAATTTTTCCATGCTGAAAATATATCTACTAGAAAGTTACTGAAAAAACAAAAAGGGTAATACTATGAGCATCAAATATTTTAAACGTCTTATCTGACCCAATCTCCAAGAATAAAAAAAACCATGACCTTGTTTGTTTTGGCTATAGTTTCTAAAACGTCAGTTTTTGGTTGGACTTACCTTATTTTATTTTTTAGACTTTTTAACCAGTAGGTAAATGAAGAACAAGGGAATTATGGTGAAAAACCCCACGCTATTCTTTACTACACTGTAGATTATGATACCTATTAGAAATCCTATAAATATGGCATTGGTTGTGGCGTTGGTCATATGATGTTTTTACTTTGTAGATAAATTCTTGATCGGTAGCATCTGAAACTTCCTTTTGTTGCATCGGTATCACAGCGGAGCTATAATAAAATGATGGGCGTAATGCTTCTTAGGTGTAGCCAACTTTAGATAAAATTAGATACTTTAATAGCCTATTGCCGCACCATCTGGTCTCGAAGAATCCGCGGCACCGATTAAGACCTTGTTTTCAGCATCCACCTGGATGCCCATTAACGCACCTAATGAATTTGTAGGGACCAAGGTATGGTTCATCGCTTCAAGGGCTTTACGGGTATCGGGCGAAAGCAGTCCACGCTCATATTCAATCTCATCTGGCAGCCATTGGTGGTGTATTTTCATGGCCTCTATGGCTCTGTCAACGCGCATGTCGTACGCCAACACATTCAGTACGGTTTGAAACACCGTATTGATAATGGTTCTTCCTCCTGGACTGCCAATAACAAGGTAAGGTTTTGAATCTTTCGCCACTATGGTGGGTGTCATACTGGAAAGCATTCGCTTTTCGGGTTGAATAAGGTTGGGATTCGTACCTACTTGACCGGAATTGGTAGTGATTCCGGGTTGTGGATTAAAATCACCCATCTCATTATTGAAGATGAAGCCGAGCTTATCGGAACCCATGCCCGAACCGTAGCTATGCTCCAAGGTGTAGGTTAACGATACTGCGTTCCCCTCTTTATCCATCACTGAAAAATGCGTGGTACTGGTGCCATCATAAAGCTGACCGAGTTTGGTGGAGTCACTTACGGAGGCCTTGGTCATATCAATATTGTCAAAGCGTGTTTTGGCGAATGCTTTGGACGTTAGTTTATCCAATGGTAGATCGTTGTTAAAATCGGCGTCTCCCAAATGCTCGGCTCTATCGGCAAAAGCCCTTCGCATGACCTCGGCCACCAAGTGCACGTATGCCGTGGAATTGAATTCGATGTCCTCCAAATTGGCCAGTTCCATCAGGTTCATCATTTCTATTAGCGCTACCCCTCCTGAGCTGGGCGGTGGCATAGAATAGATTTCGTAATCGTTAAAAGTACCTTTTACAGGTTTCCGTTCTACGGCCGTGTAACGCTTAAGGTCTTTCATAGAAATTATGCCTCCGTTTTGCTTCATAAAGTTGACGATCTCTTTGGCGACCGGTCTTTTGTAGAACCCATCATGACCATGGTCTCGAATTTCCGTTAGCGTATTGGCCAGCTCCGGTTGTTTAAAAACCTCCCCGAATTGCGTAAGATTGCCACTGTCGTTTTTGAAAAAATCCTTTAAAAACGGTACAGGTGAATTTGCGCTAAAATAAGCGGCATCACGCGAAATTTTCCAGGTGAGCGGGAAACCGTTTTTTGCGATATCGATTGCAGGTTGTACCAAATCTGCCCACGGTAGGTTCCCGTATTTTTGATGGGCTAGATAGAGACCGGCCACGGTTCCGGGAACACCTACCGATTTAGCGCCTATGTGGTTCACCGTCGATTCGTTTCCGTACAAGTTCTGCCCCTTGGTAAGCTTTCCATTGGCATCAAGAAACATGTCCGGAGATGCCTCTAAAGGTGCTTTTTCCCTAAAATCAATCGTAGTCGCCGTACCTGAGGCATCCATGAAAACCAAAAAGCCACCTCCACCAATATTACCGGCTGTGGGGTGCGTTACGGCCAGTGCAAAAGCGGTTGCGACCGATGCATCAATGGCATTTCCGCCTTTTTTAAGGATGTCCGTTCCTACTTCGGAGGCTATTTTGCTACTGGAGACCACCATCCCGTTTCTTGCATAAACCTGAGCAAAAAGGAAGTGTCCTTGTAGAAAAACGGCAAGAAATAGGATGGAGTAAAAGGGTTTGAAATTCATAGGGAATAGTGCTTAGTTTGGTTATAAGACGTTGGTCGTAAAATAATCTATGTCATTTTTATCCAAAGCAACTTAGAAGCATTGGAGCTACAGCTACTACGGACTTGCTAAAAATAAGGAAACCTTTCGGTTTAGCCCGAAGACCGAATTGATTATAGCTATTGTTTTCTGTGTCGACCCGTTGGAGTAAGCAAGACCAAACTAGCCATTTCCCATACCGCCTGAGTAAAAAGTCCGTTGACACTATTTTTTGGAACACGTTTTTAAAACTGCGCAAAATGCTCAATAATAATGGGTTAAGGAACTTCTAAAAAAGTAAATGGCAAAATCTGTAACCTAATTGGATTGACAATAATCATATAGATGTAACATTTAAAACATACCACCATGAGTGATTTTGTCTTTGGACCAGGAGTTGTATTAGTGGCACTTTTTGTTGCTGCAGGATATACTATTTATACTTTCATTAGAGCCTCGCATTTAGAGCGCATGGCAAAAATCGAAAAAGGAATTCCCACGAATGTACCTTCCAATACAAGTCGATATCTAGAACTGAAATTAGGAATGTTGATGGTTGGTATTGCTTTCGGTTTGTTATTGGCATATCTCTTGGAAAAAGCCTTAAAAATTGACGAAGTGGTTTTTTACCCGTCTTTTATGCTCTTGTTTGGTGGTATAAGTCTTATCGCTTCATTTTTCTGGGCAAAGAAAGTGCAGAAAAGCAAATAGCCCTTTATGGATGCCCATTACATAAATGAGGTTTTGAATGGAAACACGAACGCTTTTGGTTATTTCATAAGAACCTATCAAAACAAGGCTTTTGGAGTAGCTGTTTCAATCGTAAAGCGCGAGGACGATGCCAAGGATATTGTTCAGGACAGCTTTATAACGGCCTATGCTGCCCTGGCCAATTTTAGAAACGATGCGAAATTTTCAACTTGGTTTTATCGCATTGTGGTAAATACAGCGTTGCAGTTTATCAAACGAGAAAAACGAATAGATGAAGTAACGGAGGCATACTCGATTACGGCTGACGAAAAAATCGCACTCAACAGCGCCATTGCCCAATTGGAAAAACAAGATTTAAAAAAATTGATAAAAGGAGTGTTTGAAAAGATACCTGCAAAAGAAGCGTTGATTTTGCAACTGTATTACATTGATGACCAAAGTGTTGCGGAGATTGAAGTAATAACCAGCTTTAACAAGGCTAACGTAAAAGTCCTTTTGCATCGGGGTAGAATAAGTTTTTATAAGATGCTAAAGAATGAAAAAACTAAAAAGCCATATAAGAATGGAAGATAAAGACCACTTAAAAGAAATTCTGGGAAAAATAAACGAAGTTAATGAGCCTATTGACTTAGAGAGCGTTATTTTGAAGATAATACAGAAGCAAGAAAGCTTAAAACTTCAAATTGCACGTTACAAGGCCAAAGGTAAAAAAGCATTAATACTGTCAAGTCTGTTGATCGTAGTTCTTGGAATGCTTTTCAGCCTGCCAAGAAATGTTGAAACCGTTGAACATTCCATTTTAACATACACTTCCGTAATCTTAATACTCATAGTCCTCTTCATTCAGCTTGAAATGGGCGGAACAAAAATTTTCAATAATTCAAAAAATGACTTAGCATGAAAAATACAGCAGGAAAAAACATCAGTAGAATTGGAATCAACAATTGTAAAGTTATCATCGTGGTGGTGCTGATGGTACTATTATCTTCCGTTAGGGTTAAGGCCCAAATGACTGCCAAACAAATTGATAGCATCGTCAATAAGGCAATAAACAACATGGATAATACCGTGGGTTTTGCCATAGGCATCGTCAAAGACGGTAAAATTGTACACGTAAAAGGTTATGGTGTAAACTCGATAGAATCAAAAGAAGCGGTCACTGCAGATACCCCATTTGGCATTGCCTCCAATTCCAAAGCTTTTACCTCCGCTGCATTAGCAATTTTGGTGGAGCAGGGAAAAATTAATTGGGAAGATAAGGTAGTCGATTATATACCCGAATTTAAAATGTACAATGATTATGTTACGAATAACTTTAATATTCAAGACCTTTTGACCCATAGAAGTGGTTTAGGACTTGGGGCTGGCGACCTTATGATTTTTCCGGATGGTTCGGAATTTACAATCAATGATGTGCTTACCGCTTTTCAATACTTCGAACCCACTACGGCTTTCCGCACAAAGTTTGATTATGATAATCTGCTGTACCTTGTGGCAGGCGAACTTACGGCAAGGGTAAGCGGAAAAACATGGGAAACATTCGTTCAGGATGAGATTTTAAAGCCCTTGGAAATGAATAATTCCTATGGCAGTTATAACGAAGCCCATAAAAATGACAAGATTGCCATTGCCCATTCCTTTGATGGTGAAACGTTGAAAGCCATACAAAACCCTGAATCTACTTTGGGTACCAACGTAAAACCGAAGATGAACGGAGCGGCAGGTGGTATTTGGGCGAGCGCAAATGATATGTGTAAATGGATGTTAGTTCAATTGAACGAAGGCAAATATGGAGCTAATTTGGACAAAACTTTATTCTCGGAACAGCAACAGCAAGAAATGTGGCGTGTTCACACGCCTATGAACAAACAATCAGACCCAAGGTCACCTTTTAAAGTCCATTTTACGGGATATGGGTTAGGTTGGTTCTTGTCAGATTTTAACGGCTATTTTAAAGTGGAACATTCGGGGTTGATCGCAGGCATGTCTTCCGAGGTGACTTTGATTCCAGAATTGGAACTCGGTATCGTGGTTCTCAATAATTCCGAGGGTGCAGGCTTTCTGAACGGTTTGATGGGTTTTGTGCTTTTGGATGAATATCTACAATTGGAAACTGGTATCGATTGGCTTGAAATGGCCAAAGGGATGCAACGGCAAGACGGACCAATGGGTGACCCCGATTCAGAAAGAGTTTGGGCCGAAGTGGAGGCAAATAAAAATGTAAAAGTCAATAAAAGCAATTATGTGGGCATATACGAAGATGAATGGTTCGGAAAAGTTGAAGTATTTGAGAAAGATGGGGATTTATGGTTTAAGTCCTATAAATCGCCGAGGTTGAATGGTAAAATGGCTTTTTATAACGGCAATACTTTTGCCATAAAATGGGAATACCAGGATATGAAAGCGGATGCCTTAGCGCTATTTGCACTAGATGAAAAGGGCAAAGCCCAAAGTATTAAAATGAAAGGGATTTCTCGTTTTATCGATTTTAGTTTCGATTTCCAGGATTTAGATTTAAAAAGGGTTTCGAATAATACTTCGACTACGAGTAAAACGAGATAAGCATGGATACAAGCTGAAAAGTCCCTTATACGCTAGTATTACGGGACTTTTTTTGTTTCCTAGTTTGATAATTTTGTTTTGTTTAGCTGGAAGTTTTTATGAGCAGTAGGGATACACCTTTCGATTTTGTTATGAGTTGAAACAAGAATAGATGTTTGTAAAATAAATTTTATTCCGGTCTAGGTTTACCTGCGTAAACGTAATAAACAAGGTCCGAGTTTGGGTCGAGAAATCTTAAAATCTTCAATTTTACCAATCTTAGTTCAAAGTCCTTTTCGTCATATGTTTCCAGTAATAAAGTGGCATATCGTGAACGGGTTATTTCCTGACCTTGATTTATAATCTCCGAAGCTTTTTGATTCATAAGAAAATTCTTTGAATTGTCCATATTCAGGTGTTCTTGTCCAATTAGGGCACTTTCCATAGTTGGCATGACTTTATTTGCAGCCTCTAATTAACCTTTAAGGGACCCCTTCAAATCATAGGTAATGTCTAACTTTAAGTTGTCGTCCTCACTAATCTTTTTAAGTAATTCTACATAGTTACTGTAATCAGTGTTTTTAATAATGCCTGTTGAAATAAGATGGTTTTCAAAATCTGAAAGCGCTTGAGTCAGTTTTATGTAGTATTCGGGATTTTTATCTTTAAATAACGCTTCAAAGGCTACTTCATATTTGTTCGTTGTCATTTGGCTATACGTTTTCGTTGGTAAGATTAAATTGAAGAGTAGCGCTAGGATTAATAGATGTTTCATAAGTATAAAGTGCTTCTTTAGGTAACGTATTCAGCAGAAAGATGCTGATTTTTATCACCAATACGAAACTAACTTTTTACATCTTTTCAATTTAAGGGCCAAACGAGAAATTATCTGGTATTTGGCAAGCTAGGTATAATCTTTCGCTTTTGGTAATTACTATTCGCGCTTTAAATACCTTGTCGCCAAAAGAACTTGTACTAAATCAACAGGAATATAAAAAACGTGAAAACGATGATGTTTATAATATAGCCGTGCGTATTTAGCCAGCGGTTCACTTTTTCCAAATACTGAGACCCATTTGAGCCTAGAGAAAAATAGATTATTAGAGGTAAAAATGAGATGAATAAAACAGCACCAAAAAAAGGCCACGCCTCTAAAAAAGAACTGGACGCACTGTTCAAAATACTTCCAATGGAAAAAGTGACTGCGATGTCTGTCGGCATAAAGGCAATTAAACATAGACCGATCATGAAAATTTTTCCTAAAGAAGCGGTTGCAATTCCTTGCATCCATTTGGGTGGTGCTGTTACCTGATGACGTTTTAACAGGGAGCGGATTATTAAGACAATGAACAGTATGATTAAAAAGTATTTCAACATCGGTACACCGGCAAAGGAAGCCATGTGCAAATCCGTTCGCTGTATAATTGAATAATACATATATGTCGTCAGTATCAGCGTTAAAATTATCGCGGTAATGTAAATCAAAGAACTTTTGATGGGGTCTTTTCGGGTAATCAATAACATCCCTACCAAAATTTGGGGCCCTAACATTACCGATAATGCGAGTGGTAAGATTGCAACATCTGCCATATTAAATCTCTATATCGTTTTTTTATATTTACTTTTTCTGTCCAAAGCTAAATCCCCTCCCGATAGCTATTGGGATTAGCGACTTCATAAATATACACAGACCTTTCGGTATTGCCCTAGAGTCAGCATTTCGTTTCGGTTTTGTTAGCATTTTTTATTGAGATGGTTTGGCTAAGTTCCATTCAATAGGCTGTCTTATTGAGCTACAAACTAAATCAGGTTTATCGTAAGGATTGTTAAGAAAATCTTCGGTAATTTGAAGGAAACAAGGATTGAACAAATCATGACTTTCATCTGGGAAAACGACGCCATAACCATTTTTTAAATGTACTAAAGCTTCGTTGGTATTTCTAGTTGTAGTGACTGGGTCTAAACTGCCCGAAGCCATCAATGTAGGAATTTCTGAAATCACGGGTTGGTTTTCAAGAACCGGCGCCCTAAATGGATGCCAGTCGGATAGCGAGTTAAAACCTTCAAAGGTCATAATGTCAAATCCTAGCTCGGATTTTTCCTGAGCATTAATTACTTCAAGACTATCGATAAAGGGCAGTTCATCATAGGCCATGACCGAATTGTTCATGGGCCAATTAACGAAATTGTAAATGAATTCAACACGTTGCAAAGCACTCTCTATGGGCTCCGATTTACCTTTCTCCATCGCTTCAATAAGTTCAGGGATATATCCTATTGAATAGCGACTGTAAAGTGACTGGTGTAGTAATAGTAAAGCATCTCGACGGTTCAGAACAAAAGATTGTGAATTGTAGTTTAAATGTAAAGGTTCCGACTCTAACCTTTTTAGAGTTTTTAATAAACGAGTTTTAAGAGAAGGATAGCTACTATTACATTTCTCATTTTGTTCACAACGTCTTAGGACTTCAAAAAGGGATTTTTCAAAATCGATAATCGTTTCAGATAATTGAGATTCTGGAGCAAAAACGCCTACAAAGATTGAGCTACGGACACTATTTGGAAAATCACGCATGATAGTTAACCCCAACCTTGAACCATAGGAAGCTCCATATAGATTCCATTGTTCATACCCCAATTCTTTACGTAAGTCCTCAAAATCGGTAGCATTTTCTTGGCTGGTATATCCAGCCAAATCAACTCCTTTTTGACTGAGTGCGTTCCTACATTGGTTAAAGATTGAGTCCAATGCCCATAATTCTTCTTTAGGGCCTAAGTCTTGTCTCGCAATAGCAAAGATGGCTTTACCCATATCAACGCAATTTGCTTCCGATGCACCTGTTCCGCGTTGATCCATCAGTACAATATCCCTGTCTTTCCGGAGAGGGTGATTTTTCCAAGACTCCTCCATTATTAAGGTGGAAGCTCCTGGGCCGCCCTGTAGATATAGAATTGGAGATTTCAACGGATCGGCTTTTTTTGCCTTAAGCACTTTATACACCAATTTAAGCGTTCGAGAATCGGAATTTAGTCGGTTTTCAGGGACTTCCAGAATACCATCTATAACTTCATATGGTGGGGCTGTATTACATCCATGAAAGAGAACTACTAAAAATAAAACTGTCCACGAACGCATACTTCTATATTTTAGTTAAAGTGACTATTAGAGGTTCTGTCAAAACTGGATTTATTGAATATTGAAATATAAAAAATGCTAAGCGTTAAGCAATGAACAGAACGATAGCAAATTAGCGTTTGTTTTAAACCACGCACATAGCTAGAACTTTTAGTTTTATGTTCAGTTTTATCTATCACCTAAGCCTCCACTTTACTTTAAAAATGAACTATTTCAGAGTTCTTAAAAAGTAAATCAATTTATGATTTCGTTTTTATCATATTGATTACCCTGTTTAGTCTTTGACTTGGGATCAAAACGATAACTTAAGGATAAATTGATTTGACGCACTCTATTTTGCAACTCTAAATCCCGTGTAAAATCACTTCCGAAACTGGTGACCCTTCTAATATTGGAGTTGAGCACATCTACAACGTTCAACGTAATGGCCCCATTACCTTTAAAGATATCATAGTTTAGACCCATGTTCATGGCGTAAATACCTTTTCTGCGATATTGTCCCGTTTCAATAGGACCTCTATAATTATTTTGCCATTGTACTTTCAGTTTTTTAGATAAATTGACCGTGTGGTTTAAACGCCCATAGATCAAAACCCCTGTCCCATCAAAACTGGCACCTCTTACGTTACCTTTTTGGTTAAAGCCGTTAAACGTACTTTCAAAATAGATATCCCACCAATTTGCAGGTTTGTAGGACACGCCCAACTCAAGTCCGTAAGCGGTGTAGGTCCCGATATTGGTCAAGGTAGAAGCAAACACTTCCCGTTCCTCTTCATTGATCGTAATCGTTCTCTTTTCTACAAAAAATTCAACTTCATCTTCGGTATTTCTAAAATACAATGTTGGTGTTAAGGTTAAGGAATTTGAAATTTTATAGGAGTAGCCTAGTTCGCTACTAAACGTATAGGATGGGTTGATATCCGGGTCACCAACGAAAATGTTTCTTTCGTCCGTATAACTTGAAAATGGCAAATAAATAAAACCTGACGGCCTTAAAATGCGCCGTGTAAACGAAAGTCGATATTCTTCTTCTTCGTTTGGGTTATAGTTTATAAAAGCTGAAGGAAACCAGTCCGTAAAATTTTTATCCACTACAACCGTATTGTTTGCATCGTTCAATGCTATATCGGTAAGTTCTGAACGTAAAGACAATTGATAGGCTATTTTTTCATACTTTTTCCCCAACTGAACATAGAAACTGTGGATGTTTTCTCGGAACGTAGTGCTATTGGTAAATTCGGGAATGGGAACAAATTCACTTCCCGTGCCGGTTACGACTTCAAAATCGTTCGTTATATCTTTAAAAGACCCTAGATAGCCAAGTTCTAGTTTTTGATTTTTATTAAGTGGAAGCTCATAATCTACGGAGAGCAGAAACCGCTGATTGTCCTCGGAACTAAAGGTTCTATCGGTATTTAAGAATGTCATCTCTGGAAATGTTTCGTTCTCCGTAATTTCAGAATTTTCCGTACTCTGGATAAACTGACCGTCGGCCCCAATTTTTAGAACTTGACCAAGCGTATCCAGTTCTATGGAATAGTTGATTTCGCCTTGTAAAAAATCGTTCTTTTCGTTCTCATCCTCTAGGCGTTCAGAACTTGCTAACAACTGGGTATTCTCAAAGTCGTTGTAAAAAGTAGCATTGTCATTATTTGCATTGGCCCTGCGGTAGGTGAAAGACCCCGACATATTCTGATTCTTCCGAATATCATGAGCGCCTCCAATGTTCACTAGGCCGTACAACTGTTTTCGGATGCGTTCGGAATTTTGGGAGGTGCGATCGGGAGTCGTCTCAAAGTTTTGCAACTCCACGCTATTTTTACCTTTGGGTTCGGAATAACCCACACCGGAGTTAATATACCAACTGCTTTTATCGTTCGCCCCATTGATATTGATATTACTTCCCGCATTTAAACGATGTCCTCCAAAAATTTCGACACTACCATTAAAGCCTTTGGCTTTTCCTTTTTTTAAAACAATGTTAAGTATCCCGGCCGAACCTTGGGCAACATATTTCCCGCTGGGGTTCGTAATTACCTCAATTTTATCGATACTACTGGCAGGTATGGACCTTAGAAGATCGGTAGAAGCGGTTAGGCCACTTGGTTTACCGTTAAGAAGTACGATGATATCGGCACTTCCCCGTAAGCTTAAAGCACCGTTAGCATCAATTTGTACGGAGGGCACATTTTGAATTACGTCGGAGAGCGTTCCCCCTTTTGAAAATAGATCCCCCGATACCTTATATTCTTTCTTATCCAGATTGAGTTTATAGGGGCTATTTCTGTTTTTGACAACAACCTCGTCCAAGGCAACCGTTTTCAAAAGTATAGCTCCCAAATCATAGGTTTCACCTGCACTGGTAAGGTCTATGGAACTTGTGGTGGATTGAAGACCTACAACGGTAATTTCTAAGGTATACCTATCCTTTTCTAATGAAATGGAGAAACTACCATCTTCTTCACTTAAAACCCCAAAAACCGTATCTGCCGAGGTGTCGCTTTTAAAAACGACACTGGCATACGGGACAGCTGAATTAAATTCGTCCACTATTTTCCCTTTGGTACTAATTTCTTGTGCATGTGTGGTTGATAAAGCCGTTATGAAAATACAGACGACAAGAAATATTTTCATAAAAGGTTATTCTTTAAGGGAAGAAAACTAAAGATACTAAAGGCTATTCTTTTAGACGCATTTTATTTATAGCAGCAGGTGATAGGTGGTAACCCGGAAAAAGGGAAATCCAAAAGATTTGGTGGACTTAGCGAACATGCCAACGCCTTTAAATTTAATTTTTTATACCCTATTTGCATTAGCATTTTTAGCCACTTCGCTTTATCTAAATTCAGTATCAATTTCATCAACCATATCAAATAACTCTTGAGAATTTTGGCGTAGAGATTGAATAAAAATTCTTAATTCATTTTCATCGCTGATTTTATTTTGAATTAGAGTCTTCTCAAGTCTTTTTAAAATATATTCAATTAAATTTAAAGTATCTTCCAGTCCTTGTAAAGCACTAGTTCTAAAGTATCTTTTCGTTACTTCTGCTTTAATATTATCAATTGTTTCCTTAACTATTTTGAAATTCATATCAACGACTGGATAATTTCCGTATGCGTGCTCGAATAATTTAGATATATGATAATCATATGTACTAGGAATTTTGCTTCTGATTTTATCTCCTTTGAATTTCTTTTTATGTTCTTTAAATTCATTAGTTAGTTCATTCATTGTATCTGTAAGAATAACATTTAATAACCTGGATTGAGATTCAATACATTTTAAAAGATCTATTTTTTCAAATTTGGATTTATCTCCAGATTTTGGAAAATAAGAGGCAAGTGTAAAACCTACTTTTGAGATTGAGTATCTGCCAATCATATGAAATGATTTGTCGTTTCCTCTTTTGGATGGGTGTCCAATGGAATCATTACGATGTTCTCTAATTTTATATAAATCTGGATATTCAGTTTCCCAGTCAATTGTTTTATCAAACAAGGCAGACAATAAATTTTTTAAGGCATCTTGTTGTAGATTAATTGCTTGTAAAACACCATAAATGTAAAGATATCCGCCATCATTAGGACCAAATTCATCCAAATTCAAATAATGAGTAATAGCTTTGTGTGTATCATCGAAGGTATCCAATGAAGCCCAAATTTTATTCCACTTAACTCGATCTTGAAAAAGTAATTCTCTTTTCCAGGGATGATTAAGAATATCTCTTATTTCCTTTGTTAGTTCGGTTGTCATACGTGGTGGCTAACGGTTCGGCTGTGGCAAGTGTGGCAGGCACGTCGTCTGCCTCAGTACCAGGCGAGTTGCCGCGCTGGACTATTTCCGTTTGAGCCCTTGGCCAAAACTTTTTTATTTTTCTTGTCCAAAGCAAAATCCCAAAGATTTCGCGACGTCATAAAATTACGCAAACCTATCGTTAAAGCCCGAACCCTGTATTTTCTATAGGTTATGTTGTGTTAAGTACTTTTTACTCCTCGGTTTCATTTTGATTATTATTCACATCAGGAGGCTTTGGTATTCTATTCATCATATTTATTGCGTCAATGGTCGATTGAGGCATTTTAGGAATATTTTCCGTCATTTTAATAAAATCTAAAATAGATTTCGGTACAGTAGGAATATTTTGGGTCATCTTAACGAAATCTGCAATATTATTAGGAGTTTTAGGCAGGGTATCCAGTTGCCTTGCTAAGGCGTTCATTGATTTATATGCATTTTCATTTTTATAGTAGTTGTCTATCCAACCATATCTAGAAATTCTTTCATTGTTAATTATTGAATTTTCATAATCCTTTTCATCCTCTAATCTTACTTGTTTGACCTCTTTTATAGATTCTTCTTTTACTGATGAATTTAATTTTTCCTTAGCAAAGTTTAAAAAGGAATCAGCCTGATAAATTAAAATTCTAAAACCAGTTTTATCAAAAAATTCTTTAATAAGCTCTTCTCTTGGTCTTATGGTTTGACCCTTAAATTTGAGCCACCAGTCTTCTTTTCTGTCATCAGTTACGAATATAATTGTGCTTTTTACAGCCTTAGCCTTATCAATTAGTTGCTGCCATATTATTAAGTCTCCGTAAAGATGTCGGTCACCCTTGTTTTTTTTATTTGGAATATCTGAAAAACCTGGCGGTATTTTTTTGGCATACCTTGTTTTACCATTTTCATATATTTTCTGTAAATCTTCATCAGAATATTTTGGTCCAATCTTTTTTTCGAACAATTCAGTAACACTTGGAAGTATTTCGTCCGATTTTAGATATTCAGGATGTTTTTCAGACTGTTTTATCAATTCATTTTTTACTTTTTCTATTTTTTTTGAAAATTCTGTTTTAATCTTATCAACACTAATAAACGGATGTCTTTTAAAAACGTTTAATTCGCTCTCTAATTTTTGGAATAATTCGTCAAGTTTATCTCCAATTTCAGAATAGGTCTGTTCCTGTGATTTGATTACTGAAATTCGATTATTGTGGAATTCATAACCTGCTTGATATGGAAGCCATATCCTGTCTGAATAATCTTTTAAGGTTTTAAGAAAATCATTTTTTGTACTCTTGCTATATCTGTATAAATTTAATAGAGTGTTTGCGTCGAATGCAATTACAGATTCATTCCAGATGTCTTCTATTTCTTTCTCCTCGGGGGGATAAAAACCAAAAAATTCGTTTTTCATAAGGTTCTTTTCGTTTTAAAAACATCAGTTGTATGTAGTTACTAGTAACTATATTTCTTTTAGAGGCATATTACGAATATAAACCTTTGTAAGAAAAATAAGATAGTTTCAATAAGAAGGTTTATTATAGTTCCTATTTCCAAAAGTTATAGAGCAATAAAAGGCTTCCAAACAGGGAAGCCTTTTATTTTATTACATAATGCGCTCTAATCTTTTAATACTTTAAGATACGTGGAGGCGCCTTCATTGTCCAGTCGAAACAGAAATAGGCCCTTTTCAAATGACGTTAAATCTATCTCAATAGCTTGCCCCTCGGAAGGAGCAATGCTTCGGTACAGTAACTGTTGACCTACTTGGTTAAAAATACTTAATTCGGTATGCTGGTCACTCTTTTTAATGTTGAGGGTTACATAATTGGAAACCGGATTGGGGTATACCTTGGAAACCTGTTCCGTCACTACGGGCACATCGGTATACGCAGACATATCTACCGTTAGCGAGGTAGCACAGGGGTTGGCATTAGACCCATTTGCAGATTTGGATGCGCTATTACACCCATTTGTAACGACTTCCCATTGCAATCGTCTACCGTCCGTAAAAATCTCAAACGTATGTGTTCCGGGAAGGAATACTTCTGGCGGAGCGCCCACAAAATAGGCATTTCCTTTCAAGATATTCTTAGGGCCGTTCTCAATAAACACCGGTACGGATAAGTTGTTCGTGTATTCAAAAAGAAGCCTGGTGGTCACCTGCGGATGTTCCGGTAAACTGGCTGGAGATTTGCATAGATCTGAAGCTTTAATACGGTCGTTACAACCCACCACAGGCGATACGAACAAGGACCCCGGCAACTGGGAAATATCATAATTATCATACCCTTGTAGCGTGGTGACATCTACAGAAACGCTGTATTCTCCTGGTGCCAGGTTGCCGCTAACCACGTTTCCGTCCAAATCTTTTATTACAAAGGCGTTGAACTCCGGTGCAACATCGTTACAGACCAATCCGGTGACATTGGTTTCAAAATTAGTCGGTATTTGCGCTCCTTCCGTAATTATCTGGGTGCCCAAGGCAATTTGAAGCGGTACGGCAGTAATGGTAAGGTTGCCATCTTCATACGTGATGTTGTAATTACCCGGGTTTTCTACAGGTTCAATTTGTATGATATCGGTATCGGTACAACCATCCGAAGGCGTAAAACTAAAATCCCCAAAAATATCCACGACCACTTCGTCATAGGGTAATGTTGTGGGTAGCACACTAACCGTAAAACCTAGGGGTGCCGTTTGGCCATAATCAATTATGGCATCATTGGCGGTTAAGGTGATATCAAATTTATTTACGGTCAACAAACCTGTATTTTGATAGTTAATGGTGTAATTACTGCTGCTATTCTCTGATTGGGCGGAGATGGCATACGGTCCGTCCGTAGCATTGCAATTGGTACAATCTACTGTATAGATAAGCCCTTCAGGGAAAACACTTTCTGCGGTATCGTTCAGTTTTAACCCTTCAACGGTACCGGTGAAATCCGGCACTTCATCACCATAGGTGATTTCCGCATCTCCCGTGGTAACGGTCAAAGGAGCAGGAGTGATCTCAATAGTGTTAGGCGCGTATTTGATCTCAAAATTACTATCGATAAAGCCGCCGGGAATGATGTATTGTGTACCCACGTCCAAACCTGTAATCACATTAATTGGTTTAATATCTATGGGCGACTCACTCAGCGCATCCCCTTCATTTAAGATAACCAGGATGTTATCAAATGCATTAAAAATCTTCTCGGAGTCGGCATTGGGCAAGGGTTCTCCGTTCACCAAAGACAGGCCATTAACCAACGACAGGCCATTTACCAAAGATAAACCGTTCACCAAAGAGAGGCCATTGACCAGTGATATACCATTGACCAAGGATAGTCCATTGACCAACGAAAGGCCGTTGACCAATGACAGGCCGTTGACTAAGGAAAGACCGTTGGTGATGGTGGATAAATCTCCATTTTCTATGGAACTTTCTGCAAAAAGGTCGGCTCCAAAATTTACCAACCGTTCCGTTCCTGTTCCATTCACCAGGGATAAACCGTTTTCTAAAACCGTTTCGGATTGTGTTACCGTGCTTTGAGAGACAAAGAACGTTTTGTTCACTAGGGAGAGACCGTTAATGGTAGGCTCATCGTTAACCAAGGAAATCCCATTTACAAGGGAAAGTCCGTTTACCAACGATAACCCGTTGACTAGTGAAAGTCCATTTAGATGGTTGGCGGCAAAAGTATTGGCCACTTCATTATCCACAACCACATCAGCTTCCCCGGTTTCTCCAAAAATATAATCGAAGGTTATTTCCGGTAAGGGGTCTCCATAAACTATGGGTCCTAAGGCTTGAGGCTTAATGGTAACGGTCATCGGTATTACATTGATGACCCCGGGCTCCGTGGTAAAATTGTATAATTCCGTTAACCCTACATTAATGTCGGATAATTCAAGAGCAACGGCATATTGACCGGTATTTGAATTGGCCACTGCATTGGTGCTAAGTGTCACGGAAGGCAGCAATAACTCCAAAAGCTCAGGAGGTAACGGATTCTCCGTTTCCCCAACTAGGGTGGTGAACGTTAATTCCGGATTTTGTTCACCATAACGTCTTTCCAAGAAATCACCTTTGATCAGCACCTCTGTAATGGGAATATCCTGAAAGGTCACCGTATTGGACGTGCCGCCATCCGTACCGTTCGTTAATGGTCCCGGAGGGGTGAATACATAAATGGGTGGATTTCCAATAAATTCCGGTATGGTGGCGACCAAAGTCGCTTGGTCAATAAAAGTAGTCTCCAATTCTTCACCCCTAAAAATAACTACGGAATTTTCATCAAAAGAGTTCCCTTCCAGAATAAGGTCAAACGGAACTTCACCGGGACTGGACACAGCGGTATCCAGATTCTCCAGATTAAAGCGAATTAAATTTGGCGAAGGATTTGAAAATGCGCCTATGGTCTGATCGGCGGACACGAATCCATTCCCATTGATCAAATCGAATCCTGCCGGACCCATATCGATACTATTGTTCAATATGAGGTTCCTGGTTTCCAACGAGGCATCTGAATTGGAAGGGTCTATGAATTTCTGTTTGGCCTCGATTACCAATGCCGCTAGGCCTGCCGCATGCGGTGCCGATGCCGAGGTCCCGAAAAAGTTGGGGAAAGAATTGTTATCATAATCCGGAGCTCCAAAGTTCACCGAGGTGTCGCCACCTGTCGGGGCCATAATATCCGGTTTGTCCCTTCTCGTTCCTTCCGTAAGCGTTCCTCCTCTGGAAGAGGATTGCTGTGCTACCAAATTACCGCCATAGGCAGGCGTATTATCATAGCGTACCGCACCTACGGTAATGGAACCTTCCGCATTGGCATGACCTACCACGGTAGAACCGTTAGCGGCGGGTTGTGCCTGAAAATTACCGGTATCCCCGGACCTAAATACCACATACTTAAAGGGTAATGGAGCGCCATTGCCAGCAGCTCTTTCAATAACGATATTGGTCGATGTTGGGTTAAGGACTATAAAAGGCATTATTTCTACGGGATCTGCTCCCAGATTGTTTCGGTTAAAACCATATAAAATATTCCCGTTGTCTTCCGCCAGATAGATGTCCAAATCATTAGCGGCTCCCGTATTGGACCCCAGAGAATAAAAGTCGTCGTCCCATTGTAACGCGACAATATACTGACCGGGTTCCAACTGTAAATTTTGTAAAGAATTTCCGCCACCAAAATCATGTCTTATGCTATTGGGTGCGGCGGATGGCGTAAAGTTGGATTCATAGGAGCGACTGCCAAAATTTCCCGCGGAGGAGAAATAGCTGACCCCTTGAGCGGTAGCGGCATTTACCGCATCCGCTACAATACCGTCTCTGTAGAAAGGTCCTTTCATATAGGTAAGGTCATCTACAATAATGTCACAGTTTTCAGCTACCAAATCGGCAATACCTGCCGCCATATTACCCTCGGAGACAAAACCCGTGGTAAAGTATAGTTCAGCTTCCGGTGCGACATCATGTAAAATCTGCAGCATCGCCCTACCTTCGTCGCTAGCAGTACCAAAGGGGTAATCTTGCAACACGTTTACGGCATTCGGGCCGCCAGGTAAATCTTCGTTCTCTATATCCCGTACCACGGCCGCACTATTTCCATTTTGAGGGCCATTTATACGGTCGTAACTATCGGATATCACCCCGATTTTAACGCCATTACCGGAAAGATTCCAGCCCAGTCTTGTGATGTCAGAATTTTGGGCTACATCCCCTTGGCTATCAATAAGTCCAGTATTGGGTATAGGCGGTGAAACTTCGTAAACCTGATTGATAATACTGGTATTTGGATTTAACGCGGTGAGTCCCGAGATAGGAAAAAATACGGTAATCACCCGTTCGTCATCCGAGGGATCATAGACATCCGTTATAAAATCGGTAGTATTAATCCCGAACGTACTTAGTAAGGAAACCGCCGCTGGGTATTGCCCTGCTGCCACAACTATTTCAATGAGTACGTCTCCGTTGGCATTTACATTATAGATGAATTCGTTCACCGGCTCGTTGGGATCATAATTGCCAGCTAAGGAGGTTAGGGCAGAGCCAATAAGCTCGCTTACTTTGGAATTGGGGGGATAACCGGGTAGAATGTCACAATTGACCAAAACACAGGCACAAACGGCATCCACTTCTTCCTGTGTGCTTGGTGAGCCCGGCAGCCCTGAGGAATTATTGCTAAAATAATAAATAACGCCGCTGGACCAAGAACCTGAATTATTGATATTTCCGTTGAGTGTTTTGGCACTACCCGTGCCGGACAGGCTACTTTTATTCAAGAAATTTCCATTGGTCAAATTAACACAGGCATTGTCCAAAATTATCTGTGCGTTGTTGATGATGTTACCATTTTTAATGAGAATAGCATTCGTCAACACAATTTGCCCGTCATTGTTTAAAATTCCAGGACCAATATCTATCTGACCCTTTGTTACCAAAAGCTTTCCACCTCTGTTGATGTTTATGTTGCTTACCGTTTTGAAAACAGCATCCTCCGAGATATTTAGAACACTATTGTTATTTAATTTGATGGGACTGTTGGAAGTGTAAAAAATATTGTGCTTAATGGTTATCTCACTATTGGAAACCGTAATATCAGGAAAGGGGTTTCTATTACATCCTCCGCCCACGCAGGTCCATGAATTTGGGTCTTCCCAATTATCCGATTGTCCGGTGGTCTCATAATCCTGACCAAATAGTATGCTTGAGGAGCATAATAAGGAGAGAAAAAAGAGAAAATGTATTTTTTTAAAATCTGTTGTACGAAGGAAGGTTCCCTTTTTCAAAAGGTGTAATAGTATAGTTCTCATATTCAATAGTTTGGTTAATGGTTGAACACATAAATTACATACCCTTTATAAGGGTATTTTGGTACTATATGAAATACGAGGGAATAATACTTAAATGTATAAAAAAATACGACTAAAACCCCTAAAAATCAGAATTTAAAGCCCGATACCGAGATTATCGATCAGTTCATGTATTTTATCGATAAAATAGGTAGTTTAAAGACAAGATGAATGTTCTTGAAATGAACTCCTTGTTTGTTTAGATGAGGTCGCTAGAACCCTTTTACTACCTAGCATTCCAAGGCTTCACGCTTTTCTTTTAGCTCCTCTAGTTTTTGCAGTTTTAGCGGTTTGCGATGTTCTTGAGCGAAAGGGGTGTGGTATTGGTGATTCTTAAGAAAATTTATTTGTAGGTCCAACCATTCTTCTTGGGTATTGACAACTTTATAATATTGAAATTCCTGATAAAGTCTTTCACTTAGAACGTCATAATCAGGTCTTCCCAAATAGTCCAAATCGGCATCCGCTAGAATTTGCTCATATAAATTTTTGGGATCCTGTGGGACTTTAGTAGCCCTGATCATACCATTTACAAGAAGTATCTCCTCTTGGTCTAGAATTGAAGGAAGCAGATGTGAAAGGGTCTTTATACTTCTTTCCTCATGATTCTTTGGTGATATAATATAACCAAAATCATGTCCCACCGCTGCTATACGGATTAATTTGGCATGATTCTCATCAATACCATAGCGCTCAATATAGTCATTGCATACGTTTGCTACATCAATAGTATGGGATACGGCATGATATGTTAAACTATCTGGAAGGCTTGTCTCCAAGGTAGATAGTAATTCCAAGCATAATCTAGGATATGCATTTTTGTTATGCAACTTCATCTACCACTGGGAATGAATGAGTTATGATACATTAGAATTAAAACAATAAATAATTCAAATTATTGTACAAGGTGATTTTAGCAGGCAAAAAGGTCTTTGCGTAATTCTTCTTTTTTGTTAAACATACTAAATATTTGATAAGTGCCATATAATCTTGAGAATGTTTAACAGGAAAAATCCTTAATTTATGAATTCTTTATCTAAATTCTTTCAAACAACTGGTTCCTGAACATCTTTACCTGCAAAGTACATTTTGAGCTTTTTTGAATTTTTGACCGAAATTATTCCCCTGTAGGTAAAGTCTATTTCATTCTTTAATATTTCATGCGTATTTTCTGAAATATTTATTTTCCCCGGAATGGAATTAGATTCCATACGAGCCGCAATGTTTACGGTATTTCCCCAAATATCATATTGAAATTTTTTGGTTCCTACCACTCCCGCCACAACAGGCCCCGTATTTAGGCCAATCCTAATTTGAAAGGGATAGATGCCTTCTGGAGGGTTTTTCAGGGTATCCTCAACGAATTTTAAGATTTCCTGGGCAGCATTGAATGCATCAAATGCATGCGTGGTATTTTCTGTAGGTAATCCACCAGCACACATGTAGGCATCACCAATGGTCTTAATTTTCTCTAGTCCATGACGCTGGGTAATCTCATCAAATTTTTTGAAGTAATAATCCACACTACGGACCAGGGCCTCTGCGGAAATTTCTTCAGCAATCACGGAAAATGCTTTGAAATCGGTGAAAAGTACCGTAATCTGTTTAAATTCTTTGGCCTTTACGCTCCCATGTAACTTCAATTCTTCCGCTGTTTCCTTTGGAAGTATGTTTAAAAGAATTTGTTCTGCCTTGTTCCGTTCCTGTGCTAACTTTTTATTGGATTTTTTCACGAAACGATATTGCATAATTGCGCCTAAGGCAATGGCGAAGAGTAGGGCTGCAACTGCATAAAAATACTTTTTAGAAATTGCCGCTCTTTCCAGACCAACTTCTTTCACCTTGTTTTCTGCGTTTAGCAATTCAATTTCTTTTTCTTTATTCTCTATGTCGAATTGAAATCTCAGGTTTCCAAGGGTAGCTTCGTAGTCATCATTTTTGATAGTATCCCTTACGGCGGAAAATTGTTTTTGAAAGTTAAAAGCATTTTGATAATCGCCAAGTTGGGCATGAACCTGCGCCAACCCTGCATAAATATCTCTTTTATCTCTAAATATTTTTGTAGATTCAGTTAACTTTAAGGCATTTTGATATTGGTCTAGGGCCTTAGAAGGTAAATTCTTCGACCTGTACATATCTGCTAATTTTATGTACGCTTTTGAGGCCTCCATTTTTGCGTCATTTGAAAGTGCAATTTCAATTGCATTCAAATAGTTTGTTTCGGCGATTTTTGGCTTACCCATATCCTCGTATGCTCTTCCTATCATGATGAGCACATTAGCAAAATCAGTATCGTTTTTATCAAAAAGTTCCATTGAATCCTCCAAGCCTTTAAGTGCAGCTTCTGGATTATTGGTATTAAGTTGTATTTCGGCAATATTAATAGCGGCGTAGGCCGCTCCGTGATAATAATCTATTTCTTCAAAGATTTCTTTGGACTTGTTATATGCTTCCAGTGCTTGCTCGTACGTTGCTTTTTCATTAGAATAAACACCCCCAATATTGAGATATGCCGTACTTATACGGAAAGGGTCTTTTATTTCTTCGGCAAGCCTAAGCGATTTCAGAAAGTAGGCCAAGGCAGTAGGATCATCCCCTTTGGTTTGATAAACGCTACCTAAATTATTTTGAAGGTTACTAATTCCTGTTTTAAATTCAATTTCTTTGAACAAGTCTAAGGATTTCTTCCACAAATCTATCAATTCCTTGTTCAACTCTCCTTTAAAGTATAAAAGTAGACCAAGATTTTTGTAACCATAGGCTTGGCCTTTGGTAAACTTTATAGCCTTGGCCATATCTATGGCTTTCTGTGCGTATTCTTTTGATTCTTCCGGTTCCGAACGTGCCAATAAGGTTGATATTTCTAAAAGGGCATTAACGATTGTGCTATCCCTCTTTTTTTGTTTTACTACGGTTTTGAGACTGTCTAGTTTCGGCTCTTGGGCGTCTAACTGAAGTGTAACAAAAAATGATTGTAGAAAAACAAAAATTGTTAATAGCGTACTTCTCATAAAGATGGAATTACTAGAATAATGCTGATTATTACTGGGGGGAGCTTAAAAGTAGTTAAAACCAGCAACACATTGATGTAGAATATAGTAAAAATACGCTTAGAGGATGTAGTGTTAGTATTTTTTGTATCAGGGAGATATATTTTAGAAGCATATTAGCATGCAAAAAAGGCTTCCAATGTGAAGCCTTTTTCAAATTTTGATTGATGTAATGTAATATACCTTTGCCGAGACCAGGACTAAAACCTAATTCTAAAATCCAAGTCCTCGTTGGCGACTTCAAACTTCGCCGCTTCAAAAGTTGGTGGTCCGTAAGATTCCATAGGTCCGGTCATTCCGTAACTTTCTTTCGGCATGCCGTTCGCTTCCATATCCATGCGCATGTTGTCGTTCTTGTCGTGCATGACCATCACTGCAAAAGTCCCTGGTTGTACGTTTTCAAATGTCAAGGTTACTTCGCCTTCTTTTGCCGGTACCATGGCACTGGCAACGCCCTGTCCTTTCATAAACGTGTCCATCGTATGCAGACCGCCCAATATGGTGCCACCGTCCGAGAGTACATTTTCTATGGTTACGGTAATGGTAACGCCATCATTTTCTTGAGCTGTGGCAAAAAGGCCGGTAAAAACTAATCCTAAAATAAGTGCAAATTTTCTCATCGTGTTTAAAGTTTTAATTGTTAATCGATGGTTCAAATATCTTGGTAAGCCCTCGCTTTTAAAAAAGTGAAATACCCAGTTGTCAATTTTTGAGTATGAATTGTAATGGAAATTTTCGGATTCATTTCAGTCCATAAATTCAACGGTTCGGAAAGATGGATTGGTGTACCCTGCCAAAAGCCCGCAGTTTTGTAGTGTATCATCAACAATCAAAAACAATGAAATCAGTCGTAACGTTAATCACTTTATTTATCGCCACTACCATCATGGGACAAAATGTCATATCGGGTTCTATAACGGACACCAATTCCTTGCCCATAGCAGGCGCCAATGTATATCTGGAGGGTACTTATGACGGGGCCTCCACCGATGCTGAGGGAAACTTTATTTTTACCACTTCGGAAACCGGTACCCAAAATCTCATCGTATCCATGCTATCCTTTGAGACCTACATGCAGGCTGGGGACGTTTCTTATTTAAAAGACTTGAACATAACGATGCGCGAGGCCGTCAACCAATTGAGCGGTGTAACCTTGACCGCCGGTACCTTTGAGGCCGGGGACAATTCCAAAGCTTCCGTGCTTAAACCTTTGGATATTGTAACTACTGCCGGAGCAGCCGGCGACTTTGTGGCGGCTTTGCGTACCTTACCCGGCACGACCACTGTTAATGAAGACGGCCGATTGTTCGTTAGGGGAGGTGCCGCCGGAGAGACACAGGTATTTATAGACGGCCTTCGCGTATTCCAACCATTTAATGCTACTGCAAACAACATTCCCACTAGAGGACGGTTTTCGCCATTCCTGTTCAAGGGCATCACCTTTAGCACCGGGGGTTATTCTGCAGAATACGGTCAGGCACTGTCCAGCGTTCTACTGCTAAACACCACCGACGTTCCCGACCAGGAAAAAACGGATATCTCCATCATGTCCGTTGGGGGAGGTGTAGGGCATACAGAAATTTGGGGCGATCAATCGTTGAGCGTGAATACGTCCTATATCAATTTAGCGCCCTATGAAGCTTTGATTCCGTCGGATCAGGGCGTACAGTGGAACCGCCCTTATGAGTCCATTGCAGGGGAGGCGGTATTTCGTAGCAAAGGAGAAAAAAGTATGTTCAAACTCTATACGGGATTTAATCACGCCAATCTGGATATCGCACAGGAGGATATCAATTTTGATGAATACATCGATTTTAAATTAAAGAACAACAACCTTTATTTTAACAGTTCGTACAAGCATTTTTTCGATAAGGAGTGGACCTTAACTACCGGCGGTAGTATCTCGGTAGATAAGAACGACATTGGGTTATTGGAAAATACCATCGATATCCGGGAAACGGGCTCACATCTAAAGGCCAAGATTGGGAAGAGCTTTAGTAACCGCTTTCAGTTGAATTTTGGGGCTGAGTATTTCATTACCGATTATGAGGAGACTTTTTCCACTGCTGACGGGTTTACTTTTGACAGTGCCTATACGGATAACTTGTTCGGGGCGTTCACCGAAGCCGATATATTCTTTAGCAACAAGTTCGCCATGAAAGTAGGCGCACGGCTAGAGCGTAGCAGTGTAATGAATACGCTTACGGTATCCCCAAGGGCCTCTTTGGCCTACAAGAGCGGGGAAAAAGGTCAGTTTTCCTTGGCTTACGGGGATTTTTACCAAAATCCCTTATCGGAGGTTTTGCGCTATGACCAAAGTCTGGAATCGGAGAAAACATCGCACTACATCCTCAACTATCAATATTTGGATAACGGAAAGACCTTTAGGGCAGAGGCGTATTATAAGAATTATGACAACTTGGTGAAATTTAATACGGAGATGCCCCAATTCGATTCCAATTACTCGAACAATGGGGATGGCTACGCCACCGGCTTAGATATTTTTTGGAGGGATAACAAGAGCATCAAAAACTTGGATTACTGGATATCCTACTCGTACTTGGATACGGAACGTGACTATCGGAATTTTATGGAAAGGGCAACGCCCAATTTTGCACCTAAGCATAGTTTTTCCTTGGTGACCAAATACTTTATAACCGATTGGCGCTCACAGGTAGGTTTTTCCTATAACTACGGTTCCGGTAGGCCCTACGACAACCCGAATACGGCTGAATTTCTGGCCGAGAAAACCAGGTCGTACAACAACCTAAGCGTAAACTGGGCCTATTTGATTTCCCAGCAAAAGATTTTATACGTCTCCGTAAGTAACATTGCCGGATTCAAGAACGTAAACGGCTATCAGTATGCCAACACCCCGAACGCTGCAGGTAATTTTGATAGACGAACCATAAGCCCTGCGGCCGATTCCTTTTTCTTTGTAGGCTTCTTTTGGACTATCAGTCAGGACAACAAAAGCAACCAGTTGGATAATTTATAAAATGCCGTCTCAATTCGTTTGTATCAGCTATTGTTTCATTCAAGTCAATCTATCTTGGTAATATTCGCTTTCTTTATAAAAAGAAGCAACAATGAGCAAAATAAAAGCATATGCGGCCCAGTCCAAAGAGGCCGATTTAGAACCAATGGACATTGAACGAAGAGAACTAACGGATGATGACGTAAAAATCGATATTCTATACTGTGGCGTTTGCCATAGCGATTTACACCAAGTCCGTAACGATTGGAAAAATTCCAAATATCCTGTTGTACCAGGTCACGAGATTGTGGGTAAGGTGATGGCAGTGGGTAAGAACGTTTCGAATTTTAAGGAAGGCGATTTAGTCGGTGTAGGGTGTATGGTAGATTCGTGCCAAGAGTGCGGTGCCTGTAAGGACGATTTGGAGCAGTTTTGTGAGAAAGGAGCGACCATGACCTACAATAGCAAGGATAAACACATGGGCGGCCATACCTTCGGAGGATATTCCGAGAATATAGTGGTGGACAAGGAATTTGTATTGAAGGTTCCCACCAATATCGATGCCAAAGCCGCTGCGCCACTGTTGTGTGCAGGAATCACCACTTGGTCTCCGTTAGCCCACTGGGGCGTAAAAAAGGGCGATAAAGTAGGCGTGATAGGCCTCGGTGGTCTTGGACATATGGGTATTAAATTTGCTCATGCCATGGGAGCGCATACGGTTATGATTACGACCTCTCCGAGTAAAAGCGAGGATGCCAAAAGTTTGGGAGCGGACGAAGTACTGATTTCCAAAAACGACGATGATATGGAAAAACATGCCGGCTCGTTTGACTTTTTGCTGAATACCATTCCAGTTGGCCATGATGTCAATCCATATTTATCCTTATTGAAAAGAGATTCTACCATGGTACTTGTTGGGGCTATTGAACCTTTAGAAGCGGTTCACGGTGGAAGCGTAATCATGGGAAGAAAAAGAATTGCCGGTTCCTTGATCGGTGGAATTAAGGAAACTCAGGAAATGCTGGATTTTTGCGGGGAGCATAATGTAGTTTGTGATATAGAGATGATAGATATGCAGAATATTAACGAGGCTTATGACCGATTGACGAAGTCGGATGTGAAATACCGTTTCGTTATCGATATGAAATCTTTGAAGGAAAGTTAATAGTACAGCTATACCATGTAAAAGACCGTCTTCCAAGATGGTCTTTTCTATTTAACAGGCTGATGGCTAGAAAGATTACAGTATTTATAGATACTATTGGTGCCTGGTAAAAAAGTTTGTTTTTTCAAGTGATTTGACTCGGTACTTTTTGTGGTAGAAGAAACTCGGACTGACGATGTTATGATGTCAACAAGTGGAATGTAGTCGTTTATTTTCTAAGTAAGGTTTTCATTACGTTGTTCATCCATAGATTTTAGATAGGCCTGCAAGTTGGCATAGGCTCTAAAAGTAACCAGCAGCAATGCGATAACAATGAATGAAGTAGTAACGAAGATGAAATAAGTCATGCAATTAAGATTTAGTCGAGCTGGGCGCTCTTTTCAATACCTACGGAGTTTTTTTACCTGGGTTTTACCTTTCATCGAATAGTCCGCCAACACGACTAACAAAATTTTAATATGTTTTATTCCTACATTACCATTCTATAAAAGATATATCACTTAACAACATTACTACCTTGTACCTGAAACGATTCATAAAGCAAATTCTACCTTTTGGCCTGATTTGGGCAGGTTTCGCCTTTGTTTATAGTTTGGTGGAATATGGACTGTTGGGCCAACTGGATAAATACCCCGCTACCGGCAACCCTTACGATTTTGAAAGTAGTCTTTTGCCCTTGATACTGGGCTCTTTCCTTATCGGTTTGCTACAGGGTGCCTGCGAGGTACGATGGTTTCGCCGGGTCTTTGAGAACACTTCGCTCAGGATGAAAATCCTTTTGAAAACATTGTTCTACATTATATTCATTGCCATTAGTCTCGTAGGTTTCAGTATACTCAACAGTTTCTATAATTATGAGGTATATCAATTTACCGATGCGCTGGATGATCTAAAGCGTTTCGCTGGAAATTTTTCTTTCTGGAGTACCCTTATTTTTATGGGCTTTGTGGCTGGTATAGCTATTTTCTTTTCGGAAATGATTCAGTATGTAGGAGATGGGGTTTTGTACAATGCTTTATTTTCCAAATACCACAAACCCATTTCGGAAATACGCATATTCATGTTCTTGGACATGAAGTCCTCCACGGCTATCGCCGAAACCTTGGGGCATGAAAAATACTTTGCCCTTTTAAAACAGTATTATTCGGATATGACCTCCGCAATTTTGGATACGGAAGCGGAGATTTACCAGTATGTTGGTGATGAGATCGTACTCTCATGGCCTAAAGATATTGGACTCAAGAAAAACAACTGTATCGCCGCCTTCCTAAAGATTACAAAAACCATAGATGGGAAGGGAATGATGTACGAGAAAGAATTTGGCGTAGTCCCAAGTTTCAAAGCAGGCTATCATATAGGAGAAGTTACTACTGGCGAAATAGGCACTATTAAAAGAAATATTATTTATACGGGTGATATCTTAAACACGGCTGCTCGCTTGGAAGCGGAATGTAACGCCTTCAACACACGAGTCTTGATATCAGGCGAACTATATAAAGAATTAAAAGGGGATAAAAGTTTTAAATTCAATAGGTTAGGAGAGTTGTTGCTGCGTGGAAAGCAAATCCCAATCGATTTGTATACGATAGAATTTTAAAAATTCTTTTTTACTCAGAGATTTTACAATTTCTTGAATGCTCCATGGCTTACACCATACTAAAAACAATACCAAAGGATAGTCTAGCGTGAAGTACACTGTATAGTTGTCAAAAAAATAACGGGCTGTAAGTCTACAGCCCGTTATTAATCGTATCGCGGTTTATTTTATATCAATTGCCTTCTTCAACAGATTCCATTTCCACTTCAAGCATAAAATCTTGGAGGGTCTTATTTGCCGCAACGATAGCTACCTCTAGCGTATCACTAGAAACATAACCATCTAATAGAGCCGCAGTGTTATAGGTACCTGCTTCCAATCCCATAATCATGTACCTCCCATCGATATCCGTGAATGTAGTGGTAGTATCGGTTTCGTTAAAAACTTTGACTTCAGCGCCTTCCAGGGGTAACGAAATGTCCTCTAGCACGGTGGTCACTTTTCCTGCGAGTGTTCCTGCGGTGGAGGAATTGCTGGCTTTTATGACCGGTTTAAAATTAAAACCTTTGATTCCGCCTTCCACTCTGGAATTGCCTTTGGCGACAAAAGAACGGCTCACGTCAAAATCTAAAAGTAAATCCGATGAAATACCTCCCACGACTTTGATACCTGGCTTTATAAATACCTTAATGCCAGTCTGGGCTCCACTTGGTACTTTAAGGCCATAGGACGTACCATCCGTTAAAAGAACATTGACTCCTTTAACATAAACCCGTACTAAATCATAGGTTCCAACAGGCACTTCTACATCTGCCATCATAGCAGTGGTGCCGTTAACCAATTCCAAGAGGTTTAAAGGAATTTCTTCCTCCATTAAGGTAATATATGTTGAACCGTTCTCTTCGCTTTCCATAGATTCTAGGTCCGTTTCAGAATCGCCTTTTAGACGGGCATCAATTTTGAAGACAGTTACGTTTGCTTCCGCAACTTTGTCAAACGGAAAAGGGGCGTCCACCATTTGAACGTTTAAACGGCCCATATCTGAGCTATTTTCAGCGTCATCAGAGCAGCTAAAAAATAATAAAAGAGCGGGTAGTAAACTAAAAAAAAGATTCTTTCTCATGTTTAAAAATTTAAATTAGACTCGATTTTTCAATCGAATTTTAATGATCTTAAACAAGTTGGGCGCTCAAAGATGTAAATAATGAGTGAATTGCCGAGGAAGTCCTACGTTTTTTCGATAAACGGTAGCTTTTAAAAGAATCGTTATTTAAGTACAGGCTTACCAAAGCCTTTGGCAATAATATTTTCGGCGGGTTTAAAGCGAGGTGAGAAATCAAGGTCGGTTTCGGCACTTTCTGCTGTGGTTCTATTGTTCCATTCCCAAATATAAATACCTGCCAACCACGGTTTTTCCCATACCTTGTTGAACAGGGCCTCATAGGCCAATTGTTGGGTTCTATCCGACTTTTTTTGTAACAATATACCTCCAAAGGACGCCCATTCCCAGGGTTTAATTGTTGCATTAGCATCGCTCTTGTAGCCTATCTCCGTGAAGAGAATGGGTTTTCCATATTTTTCATGAACCTGCTCCAGTTCCAATAGATGCTTGTCCCATCCTTTTTCAATGGTCTCCAATTCTGGATTTTCAACTTTTGTCAACGGAAAATAGGCTTGGATGCCTATGTAATCTAACTTGTCCCAAAATGTTACGTGTTCATACTCATCGTACCAATTGGCGGCATAGGTAAGCTCACCATTGTAGATTTCCTTTATCTCATCGATGAGCGCACTCCATTTTTCCGGTTGTTTTTTTATGGAGGTCCGTAATTCAGTACCAACGCAGAACAGTTCCGATTCTGTTAAGGCCGCAATTTTGGCATAGCGCAGCATATTGGTCCGGTAAGAGGCGAACCAAGTATCCCATTCCTCGGAATTGTCCAGAGAGATATTGGACCGCCAACCATCGTTCATCCATAGGTGTGGTTTCAGGTGAACTTTTAGACCTTTCTCGTGAAGGTCATTAATGGCCCTAATAAAGCTGGAATCCCTCCTAGTAAAACGCTCCGGATACTCCGGAACATTGATAACTTTTGTCCGGTCATCCTTTTGATATAGAAACGGAATTACGGCAACCCACTCTACATTGGCTTTTATAAGACTGTTTATGCCCTCCGTATTATCCTCGGACCATCCAAAAACGCTCATGCCTCTTTGCTTCTTATCGGTTTCGTCCAAATTGTTGACGATGCCATCCGTGTTCATTACGGAATTGTCCCACTCATAATCGTTCCATTCATAGGAATTAGCGTAAATCAATGTTTTAAAACCGATAAAAGTGATGAGTATAGGCAATATAAAACGATAGCCAAGTTGTTTAAAGAATATTGATTTTCCCTTAGTGCGGTAAAGCTTTGTGAAGTAGGTTACGGCTAATAGCAGTAAAGAACATAATGCGAAAAGAACATGAAAACCGATTAGAAAATTACGATTAGCTGCAATTTCAAAGAAGAAGAGCGCGCTATCGCCCAAATCACGGTCACGACGACTTAAGAGGATGGTTATCGTTATGAAGGTAATCACCCAAAGGATGATATACAGGTAGGTCGCTCGTTTGAAACTACTTTTCATATCAGCGGGATTCGCTATTTTCTTTCATAACCTTGGCCACGGCAATCGCCTGTGGATCCTGTTTTTCCAATTCCTCAATAATTCTAGGATGGTCATGCTCCCGACCCTGGGACATTTTTTTTGCCGCTTGTATTTCAGTGATGTGTATCTGAAATCCGACCACGCCTTTTATCTGACGCATCGTTTTGGCAGAAAGGTTATTAATGGAAACCGGGCATTCCGAATTTTGCTCGTATTTGTCCACCAGTTTATGCATCGAGGCTAGAACGGCCGGTTCGTCCAGTATCTGTAGTTTTCCATAAACATGTACGGCTATATAGTTCCAAGTGGGTACTTCTTCCTTTTGGTACCAGGATGATGAAATATAGCTATGGGGTCCGTTGAAAATACATAGTATTTCTTCCTGCTCTAAAAATTGCTTCCATTGTGGATTTGCTTTTGCAATGTGACTTACAAGGATATCATTGCCTTTTTCGTCCACATCCAGTTCTAAGGGGATATGGGTAGCCCATGGTTTCCCATCCACTTGGCTCACCAGAATACCAAAGCTATTCTCCCTAAGGAATTGCTTTACTTCGGATATATTTTCGTTCCTGTAATGTGCGGGTATAAACATGATATAAAAGTAGCGAAAACATTATTTAAGCAAACAATGATTTTATTACGGTCAAGATGTTACTTAAATCATTACTATTTTGACGTGAACTTAAAAAATTACACACATGCCTTTTATAACGAATAAATCAGCAAAAGAACAAGTAGATATTTTTTACGAGGACTACGGTAGCGGTCAGCCTGTTATACTCATTCACGGATGGCCATTGAGTAGAAAAACTTGGGAACAGCAAGTTTGGAAAATCGTAGAATCCGGCTTTCGTTGTATCTCATATGACCGCAGAGGCTTTGGGACATCATCTTCGCCATGGGGACCTTATGACTACTCTGCCCTTGCCAGCGATTTGAATACGATTATTGATGGTCTTAAATTGGAAGATGCCGTCATAGTAGGATTTTCCATGGGAGGTGGGGAAGTTGTACGTTATCTTACAGATTACGGCTCCAATAAAGTCGCCAAGGCGGCGCTCATCAGTTCCATCATTCCATTAGTAAAGAAAAAGGATGATAATCCAGAAGGGGTACCCGAAAGTGATTTGGAAGGAATTATAGATGCCCTACAAAATGATAGGGTAGGGTTCTTAAAAGAATTCAGTAAAGGATTTTACAATTTCGCAGACAATAAGGACAAAGTGAGTCAGGCACAATTGGATTACGACTTTACCATTGCTTCATTTGCCTCCCCACGCGCTACCATACAAACTGCCCTGGCCTGGATGCATACAGATTTCAGACCCGAGCTTAAGAACGTTAACGTTCCGACATTGATAGTGCATGGTGACGCGGACCAAACCGTTCCCATTACAACATCAGCGGAGCAAGCGGCGAAAGGTATCAAGGACAATACCTATGAAGTTATTAAGGGCGCACCACACGGTCTAAACATTACCCATGCCGATGAGCTCAATGAAATTTTGATTAAATTTTTAAAAAGCTAGAAAAAGAGCATTTTTTAAATAGAAGCCGGACTTTGTTCCGGCTTTTTTAATAGTCCAAGATGGCTAAAACGGGCAAATGGTCTGAAATGTGTTTATTATTTTCCATTCTATCGTCAATATGAACATAACTTTTAACAAGGAAGTCTTCTACGAAAATATAGTCGATACGCCTATCCAATTTCATTTTAGGGTCAAAACCATTGAAGGTTCCCGTAGGCCCATAAAAAGGATTTTGGGAAATTTTCTGAGCGTCCGAAAGATTTTTTTGTAAAAATTTAATGGGTAGTTCATTCGGCGTAAGGTTCAAATCGCCCATGAGTACCACGGGATATTTTTCTTTGTTCATCTCCACTATTTTTTGAAAAATTAGCGCTGCCGATTTTTCTCTGGATTCTTTACCGATATGGTCAAAATGGGTATTGAAGACATAGAGTTTTTTGCCCGTCGTCTTTTCCTCAAAACGTCCGTAGGTACAGATTCTTTCCAAGGAGGCATCCCAACCTACGGAAATCTCTTCAGGGGTTCCCGAGAGCCAAAAAGTTTTTTGGTCGAGAAGCTTGTACTCCGTAGAATCGTATAAAATAGGCGAATACTCGCCTTTACGAACACCATCGTCCCGGCCAACTCCAATATAAGTAAAATTTGTCAGCGCACTGTCGATATAGGTCAATTGCCGGTGCAGCACTTCCTGCATTCCAATAAATGAGGCCTCATAGTGTGCTAGCAATTCAACCAATACTTCTTTCCGGTCATTCCAATTATTTATGGTGTCGTTTTTATTATCGTACTTGATATTATAGCTCATGACCTTAAGCTCTTGTCCATATGATGTCAATGTCAAGACGTAAAATAGGCCCAAAAGTATTATTGATTTCATTTCATAAGAGTTGTATATCCATTGACAATTTAGTCATTAACAATTACATTTGAAGAATGGAACAGAAAGGATATCTACACCAGATACATCCCGTGCTCCCGGTAAAGGATGTTGTGGAAGCTTTAGATTTTTATGTAAACCGATTGGGTTTCAGAATAGCCTTCGCCGATGATTCAAAACAGCCTAAATATGCAGGGATTATAAGAGATGCAATAGAAATCCATTTGCAGTGGCATGACGCCGAGGAGTGGGAGTTGGAGATTGATCGACCGATGTTACGAATTGTGACGCAAAATATAGAGGCCTTGCACGAAGAGTATTCAGAAAAAGATGTTTTTCATGCCCATACCTTATTGCGTGAAACTGCTTGGGGTACTAAGGAGTTCGCATTTTACGACCCGTTTGAAAACGGGCTTACTTTTTATAGGGATGCCTAATTTGGCTTTTGGCTATTGCCATTCTTTTCTTCCTTTTTCATTTGAATATATCTTGATACCAAACGTAGGCCTAATCTAGCAAAAAGGATTACCGTAATTACCATTACAATATCAAATCCGCTCAGTTTTCGTTTTTACTTAAGGTAGTATATTTAGATGACTGCTGTCATCATTTTGCCATTTCTAACTTTTAGTACTTTTTTAAAGCATTTGCGACATCTTTGAATTTAAATCAATTCTGATGATACCGATCAAAGTATGTAGTAGTGTAATCAAACTTACCTTTTTAATACTGGGGGCAATACTTAGAATAGGCTTGTTATTAAGGTTTGCTGTATATAAAGAAAGACCCGAAAAAAAATTTCGGGTCTTTCATGGGTTGGTTATTAACGGTCACTATGATTTTATAATATTTATTGGCGTTCAGCCGCTTTAACTTGAGGCCCAAGGCCGCTGAGGTCATTTCTTACCTCCCAGATTTCGACCTGATCACCATGGGTCGTTGCTTCCACATCGGCTAGAAAGCCAGGAAAACTTCCAGCTCCATGGACCTCTTCAAAGTATTGGACGAATTTATCCTCTTGTGCCAACCAGGAGGAGTTCTCGAAAAAATCAACCCATCCGAAATCCATACCATCCATATTATTCATTTCGTTGGAATAAACACCATAAATTTGCTCCGGCATTTTTTCTTTGTACACTTTGACAACTTTTTTAAGAACTTTCTCCATAAAATCCTGTTCTTTAAATCGCTTAACGTCAATCATAAAAACGGATAGTTTCTTAATTTCAAAATCCTTTGAAAAGTTAGAAAGCTCTGGATGCATTTTCATATAATTCACCCGTACTTCCGGCATAAGGTATTTTGAAATGTTTTTGTTATTGTCATCGGAATGGTCTTTTCCAGAAGGTCTTGCGTCTATGGTACTCCATGTACAAGGGCCCATATTAAGCATATATTTACCGGCATTGGTACCGTTTAAAATATTGTATACCCTAGCCCCGTAAGGACCACTACTGTGAAATTTCTTGTTGTGGGCTGCAATACCAGCTTCAAATTCAACAATTTTTTCCGGATTTACCGTCAACATCACATTTTCGAAGATCAAGCCTTCGTTGGTTTGTGCCATCATAAATAGTGGCAGTAGTAGCATTGTAACTAGTAATTTTCTCATTGGTTCTATATTAATTGGTTAATACTCATTTACTAAAATTAAACTCGGCACTTTTCATAAAAACAGACAGGTTAAACAACGACAACGCCTAAACTAATTCCTAAGTCAAACACTAACCATGAATGACATTGTCGTTCGTAATACACTGAAAACCGTAACCTGTCTGAATGTTTTTACTGTATTTATTATTTACCTAACCGGGCCCCCTCCATAATTCCCCCGAAATTGAACGGTTAGCCCAGTTAGGTTTGATTCATTATTTAATTGGACATTGCATCGGCCAATTGTTTGGTATCTACATATTGTTGAAAACCTACGACTTTACCATTGCTGAGTGTCCACAGATGGGCAGCCTGAGCATTTATTGAAGCTCCGTTCTTTAGCTTTCCGTGGTATCTAAGGGTGGCGAGTACTTGATCGTTGACCATTTCATGTAATTGAATATCGGCAAGTGTGAACGATTCATAATCTTCCCCAATACGATTGAATATTCCATCCAAAACCGCATCTGGTCCCTTGTACGGGTTGCCATCTGCATAGGCGTTTCCTTCCGCTTCCATCCATACCACGTTAGGGTCAAGCGATGCAAGAACATCAGGAATTTCTCCATTGGCAAAAGATTGGTACATCCCGTTTACAACGGCCCTGTTATCTTCTGGAGGCAAGTTGTTCATAGCCTCGATTTGTTGTAGCGCCAAAACCATCGGTGAATTATCCCAATGTCCACTGGACCGCACTATTTTTCCGTCAATAAATTGTCCGGTAAGGTGAACAGGAATTTTAAGTTTCTTTCCGTTTGCTTTAAGGGTTCCTTCCCAATCGCCCCAAAAGTTGACCCAGGTGTCCCCATCATCGGTCACTACCATTTCATATTCCTGGTCTTTGGCTAGAAAACCGCGACTTTCAAGATTGTTATCGTTTTCCTTGTGATAAGCGATCATTTCTGCCACTGAAGCCCCAACATCGGGACTGTTATTGAATATCTTCGCGGTGTCTGCATAATGGGTGGTCATAGCTTCCCAATCTTGGTTACTATAGTTTTCAATGAGCGCTCTAAAGGTGTCTATTTCAGGTGAGTTCTGGGTGTAACGTTGTTCTTGGTTACAGGCCGCTAGCATTATTATTGCTAGACCCGTAAATAAAAGGTTTTTCATTGGTGTCGTTTTAGGTTAAACTAAATTTTTGATATCCTTCTAATAAATGTTTTTTTAGTCAGAAGATGAATAGGCCATATCGGGTCTCATTTGTCCTTCAATTATTTCATATTGCAAAAGTTCCGATTGAAAATCCATCCATGTCTTTTGCCATTCTTGCCCCAGCAGTTCATTATTCTCAGCTATTTTGGAGGCATAATCGACCGCATCTTTAGCAGCAATGGCCACCATATAGAAGGCACCGCGTGCACCAAAACCACTCTTGTAGGTACGGTAATGTACTTTTGACCCCTTACTTTCGAATAGTTTTTTAATTGCAGCTGATTTTTCCCGTAGGGCTTTCTCGTTACCAGGTGTATAATGGAAATAGTGGAATTTTCTATAATTTTGACCTTCAGGTGTTTGTGTGATACCTCCAGGCATATAGCTTAGTTCTTCGTCCATTTGAATAACATAATCGTGTTCGACATCATAACTCTTATTCATTTTATCGAATAGCGCGTTCATGGCATCCCCGCCCATTTTTTCGGACAACGTATTAAAAGCGTCATAATTGATGTCGGCCATAGAATTTATAGGACTAACCCATAAGTATCGATGATCAGCGGTGTTACTTACAATGACATTAAAGCCTGGAATATTATGTTTTTTTAAATTGGCCGTAAGCTCCTTACAGACCGTTTCATAAGACGAAACCATGGCCGGTTTTACCACGTCTTCATGAACCCAAAATAGGTTGGATGGTTCCTCTTGGGCAACCCCGGTGGAGAGGACGCCGAATAAGATGATGCTAAATAAATGTTTTGTTTTCATTGTTTTCATAATTAGTTGTTTTAGGTGTTCGTATTTAAATTATTGCTTATTCCAAATGAGGTGGGAGTAGGGTATACCCCCAATCTTCCATGACGCCCAACATATCAAAATAGGCACTTTCATGAATTAGTAGTCCTTTGTCATCAAAGGTTAGCACGCTAAAACCTACTGTTTCACTCTTTTTTCCCGTAGGTGTCATTTCTCCCAGCATACCTGTATTAGTCCCATTGCTTGTCCAATTGACGTAGCATCGATTTCCTTGTACAATGATTTCATTTTCCACCACCTTAAAATCGGGCAGTGCGGTATGCCAGTACTCAATCGTTTCATTAAGTCCGTTTTGATCGCTTGAGGTAATCTCCCCGTTCACGTTGCGTACGATATTTCGTATGGCAATCTTCTTTATCAATGCAGTATCGTTATTGCTCCATGCCTTCAAGTAGTTTTTGGAGGCTTCTTTAAGTGCTTCCGTAGTTTGGGTTTCAATGGCTCGAGAATCCTGTGCTTGTCGCCCATTGTTATCCTTACAGGCAGCGCCGGATAAAAAGGCAATCAACAATAAAAGAAAAGTCGTTTTTCCCATAACGGAGTACTTTTTATCGGTATTTAGACCGATGTAATGGGGAACTAAGACGAATAAAGGATTTTATAATCGATTTATAAAGCGGATAAGGACGAACGAGCTGTTTTTCTGTCCGAGTGGGTAATATTATTTATCCAACAATAAATCGATATAATGTTGTATATTTAAAAGAACGCTGTACCCCGCCAACTAACAAACCAATAAATGAGAAGCACTTTTGCGAAAGCAATTTGTTTTTGTGTCTTTTTCACTTTGAAATGCAGCTTCACTTTTGCCCAATTTATCGACTTTGCTAGCGAAAAGCCCTACAAAAAGGTATTCGTTGAAACCGATAATTTCGGCAGTTCTTACCTAGATGTCTTGGAAGATGCCTACCCGAATGCAAAACACGATTCCATTAAATTTTCGATACTAAATGACCTTGCTTATTATACCCATACACGAAATCTTGTAAGGGCTTTGGAATTTACCCAGGAAGGCCTGAGGCTCACCAAAGAAAAAGGGAATATAGAATGGGAGGGTAGATTTCAAATAACGCAAGGCGCCATTCTTTTGAGAATGGAAAAGTTGGACAGCGCACAAATCGTTTTAGAATCTG
Source organism: Maribacter aestuarii (assembly GCF_027474845.2). Taxonomy (NCBI): domain Bacteria; kingdom Pseudomonadati; phylum Bacteroidota; class Flavobacteriia; order Flavobacteriales; family Flavobacteriaceae; genus Maribacter; species Maribacter aestuarii. The sequence goes on along the minus strand of NZ_CP107031.2, from coordinate 189,492 downwards.
CCAAAAAGAAAGTATTACCAACAGACCTTTCTCTTTTGACCACGCAGTTGGGCTACGTTTATGAGCGGAGAGGTCAATTGGATAAGGCTACTGACTACGCCTTGGAAACCTTGAACCTAGGGAGGGAATTAAATGATAAATGGGCCTTGGCAATGGCTTATAGTGATTTAAGCAATCTTTTTTGGAAACAATCGAAATTTGAAACCGCCTTGGAATATGGGCTCAAGTCCTTGGAAATTTTTGAGGAACGGGGCATAAATGATATGGATTACGATTTCACCTTATTTGTTGTCGGCAATGTCTATTTAGCCTTAAAAGATTTTGAACAGGCCTCACACTATTTTCAGCATTCCATTGTGATTGGGGAACGCTATGGGTTTTACAACAACCTTAGCGATGTCTATATACTGTTGGTCGATTTACACTTAAGTCTCAATGAACTGGAAGAGGCTGAGGAGGCAGGGGCAAATGCCCTCAGATATGCAGCATTGCTAAACAATAATTTTATGACCATGCGCAGTTGGCTTGCCATTGGGAAGGTGCAAAACCTACAAGGTAAACATGAATTGGCCATTGAAAGTCTTACAAAATGTATCGCGGTGGCAACAGAGGATTTTGGGGATGCCTTTTATTTGAGCGTGGCCTATGAGACCCTAGGAAACGCTTACGCCGCCAATCATCAATACGAAAAGGCCTATTTGGCTTTTGCCGAATACGATAAATTTAGGGATGTGGTATTCACTGCGGAAGCAGATAAAAGAACAGCACTCTTACGTACCGAGTTTGATTTGGAGGATAAAGAAGCAATAATACTACAACAGGAAAGCAGGATCATGCAGCAAAGGGCACGTCAGAATCTAATCATCATTATAGCCGTACTGCTATTTCTACTTTTTATACTGTCCTACAAGGCTATGCGAAATAAATTCAAAATAAATCGATTATTGAAACAACAAAACGACGAAAAAGAATTTTTATTAAAAGAAATCCATCATAGGGTAAAGAACAATTTAGAAATCGTTTCAAGTCTCTTATCATTACAATCAGCCCAGATTAATGACCAGAATATTTTGGATGTGTTCGAAGCAAGTCAGCACCGGGTTCAGAGCATGAGTATGATCCATCAAAAACTGTATAAGGGCGAGAATTTGGCGGCTATCGAAATGAAAGAGTATTTTGTTAACCTCTCTGAATATATCATTGATGCTTTTGGTTTAGGTGAAAAAGTTAAGATCAAAGTGGTTATGAAAAAACTTGAACTTGATATTGATTTAGCAATACCTATCGGATTGATTGTTAATGAGTTAATAACAAATGCTTTGAAATACGCTTTTCCCAATAACGGTGAAGGATCAATTGTTGTCTCCCTGGTAGGAAAAGGAGATAAACTGCAGTTGGATGTAATGGACAACGGTATTGGGATGAGTACTTTAAATGAAGTAAGGGGTACCGGTTTCGGTTCGAAACTCATTCAATTACTTACTGAACAACTTGATGGTAAAATGATATTGAATACAAACAAGGGTACTGCGATATCAATTCAGTTCCAACTTAATAAAGCGGCTTAATGAAGAAAACTACAAGTATATTGATTGTTGAAGATGATATGATTATTGGAGCGAACATATCATTACAATTAACCAATTTGGGATACGAAGTAGATGGTTTGTTGTCAAGAGGTGAAGATGCGCTTGTGCATATAAGGGAAAATACCCCTGATATACTTTTAATGGACATTAACCTAAAAGGAAAAATGAACGGTATTGAAACTGCCAGGGCTATCCAAGCATTTCAAAACATACCAATAATTTATTTGACCGCTAATTCCGATGAGGCTACTTTTAATAAGGCTAAAGAAACCCACCCTAGGGCATTTATAACCAAACCTTTTAATAAGTTAAACCTTCAGCGAACCATAGCGCTCGTAGTAGAAGAAATGGGCGAAAAGAAATCTATTACACCACCCAATGATGTTGAAGTGTTGCAGGATCGTATTTTCGTACGGCATAATGGAAAGATGGAAAAGTTACTGCTTCAAGATATTCTCTATATAGAAGCTAATCGCAATTACGCTACCATAGTCACGCTGAAGGGAAAGTTGGTCCTCTCATGTACCCTAAAGACCATGGAAGAAAACCTACCAAAGGCTAGTTTCATACGTGTGCATAGAAGCTATATGGTAAATATTGCTAAATTGGATGTGGTAACAGATCACCACATAGAAATCAAACGAAAGGTGATTCCATTAAGCAAAACCCACAAGGAACTCTTAATGAACCGTCTGCATACCATTTAAAGGTTTTAGCTGGAGCTATTACAGCCTGAAATATAAATGAAGTGATTGCTATGAATCTCATAAACGCAACCCTTTACTTCTGCATCTTCAGGTAATAATCCGCTGAGTGTTTTCCTGAACCGTAGAACAAGAAAAAAACACAGAGTGCTAAGGTGACCAAGGCTAAAATTAAGTTTACCCCGTTCATTACTCCTATAAAGTTTACGATTACCGCCCCAATTAGGATGGGCAGTTGAGCGGCTACCGCCCAACGGGTGAGCAAGCCGAATACAATCAGTAATCCTCCGACAAAATGTGCCGGAAGAATATAATGCATTATCAACATTCCTCCCGGTAAATCTTGAAAAGGCTTCATCATCTCAACCATTTGAGAATGATTGGACATAAAATCCACTCCTTTTATGAAAAGAAAGACCCCGAGTGCAACACGCACCACATCCAAGGGATAATACGTATGGGCATTAGCCCATTTGTTTAACGATTTTATAGTGGCCATAACGATAAAATTTTAATAATATTTATCTAAGTTACTTATTTATAAGTACTTGAAAAAATATTATTTCAAAAATAAAACTATATAAGGTTAAACAAAATTTCCTTTATGTGAGCTAAATTTTAAGTAGCAAAGGTTAGCCATATTTGCCGTTACCAATTAGTCCCTATCAAAAATGCTAGTAAAAATGTGCTTGACAGATTTCATTTGCAAAAAACAGGTAACAATAAGATTGGTTGTAATTTTTTGAGCAGAAGCGAATCCGTAAACGAACTGGGAAAGAACTATGCTATAAAACCTTTTTTTGGTTAAGGGTAAATCAACAAACCACTCAGCAAAGGCCTGCCGCAATATAATTTTAGTTTGAAGAATTAAAATGGAATGTAAAAAAAGGTATAGTACCTAGGCCGATAAGAATAATCCTAAAAAGTGATACCCAGAATTGCCAAATGGTAAGGAGTATTTGGTTAGTTATACAGAACTGATCTATTATCAGGAAATCTTTTTAAAAGTGTTCAAATTTTATGATTTTAAGGTAATTAGGAGTAGTAGTAAAAAAAGTCTATATTTTTTCTACGAACCACATGTCTATTTCGCCTTTTCCCTTTGCGTTTATCTTGCCTCGATATGTAAATTTTAGTGTAGGATTATCCTTAATCAGCTCATAAGTTTCCTGGGAGATATTTACCTTGCCCACCGCACCGCTACTCTCCATTCTAGAAGCAATATTTACGGTATCTCCCCAAATATCGTATTGAAATTTCTTGACACCTACTATTCCTGCAACAACAGGTCCTGTATGTACACCTAATCTCATTTCAAAAGTAAAATCATCCGTATTCTCCTTCTCTAAAATTCTCCTTGTTATGTAGGATTGCATTTCTAGAGCTGCTAAAATGGTATTAAGTACAGAATTTTCAGAAGGAACTGGTAGCCCACCAGCAGCCATATATGCGTCTCCTATGGTTTTAATTTTTTCTATTCCGTGCTTTTCACATATGAGGTCAAAAGCCTTAAAACAGTCGTTTATTTCTTCAATCAGTTCTGCTGCGGATAGTTCTGCCGACTTCTCAGTGAAACCTTTAAAATCAGTAAATAAAATTGAAACCAATTCAAAATCACGGGCGGATGCTTCGCCTTTCTCCTTAAGTTCTTCTGCGATTTCTGCCGGCAAGATGTTCAACAATAAATTTTCGGAACGGTTTTTTTCTTTTTCGAGAATTGCACGTGATTTTTTTACAAATCGCCATCTGATATAGAACCCAACGGCGAGTAAAAAGAAGATAAGACCTATACCGATAGCTAGATTTCGGTTCTTATCCTTTTTTTGAACCTCCGCTTGATGCCTCATTTGTATCTCCATATCCTTCTCCACTTGTACCAAACTGTCTTCCAATACTTGTTTTGAAAATTCTATCTGCTGAAGTTTTATGGCGGTTTCTTCTGTTTGAATACTATCTGAAATGAGAATCATTTCTTCATGATAGGCCAATGCCTGATTAATATTCCCAATTGCCCTAAAGGCCTCGTAAAGACATTCACATGAATACTCTTGACCGCCCAAGTCACCAACTGTCTTAGCTAGAGCAAGGCTTTTTTTACAATATTCTATGGCTTTTTTATTGTTACCTAAATCTAGATGTAGGTCTGCTATACTTATTAGGATGGACGTACTCCCTTGCACATCGTTTACACTTTCACTTATTTCTAAACTACTTTCCAAGTAGTTTAATGCCTCGGTATAATTTTTTTGCTCTAAATGAACACTTCCAATACCCGAAAGAGCTGAAGCCCTACCCAGTTTATCATTTCTCTCTTTTTCAATGGCCAATCCTTTGTGAAAGTACTCCAGTGCTTTTTCATAGTCGTCCTTATTCAGATAGAGGTTGCCAGTATTAATGTATTGTGCTGAATTCGCCATTTCATCATCAAGCTCCATATTTATGGCAATACTCTTCAAATAATACTCTAACGCTTTTTCGAAATCGCCTTTAACGCTATAAATACTTCCAAACTCATTATAGATAGATCCAATACCATCTAAATCGTCTATTTCTTGATAAATCTTTAGACTTTTCTGATAATATTTTAATGCATTAACCACATCTTCATTATCATGGTATATAAAACCTGTTCTTAATAAAATATCCGCTGTACCTAATTTATAGTTGATTTTTTCGGAAAGTGAAAGTCCCTCCTTATATGAAGCAAATGCATCGGAATAGTTTCCAGTTCTAAAAGAAATGTACCCTTTCAGATTAAGTGCATCTACAGTCCCTTTGTCATATTTAGTTTCCTTTGTAAAGGCATATAATTGATTAGCCATGACTAGGGCACTATCTGGGGCACTATAAAAAGGGCCTTCATAAATATAATCGTATAGAGCTAGGGCGCGTGTGGAATCCGGTTCATTTACGTCTTCCCAAATGGTGTAAAGTGACTCCAATTCCGTTTGAGCAGAAATTAGACCTTGGAAAAACAGAAAAATGAAGAGTAGGACTATTCTATTTTTTCTAAGCCGATAAAATGTATTACTAATTTTTCGTGGTTTCAACATAGAGCTTTAACAGCGAACTTTTTATCTGAGTCATATACTTAGTAAAACTCATTCCCTTTATTTTTAGTCCGATTTATTCCTTGTGCTTTTCAAACCAGGCTAGTATACTTGCTATTTTGGCTATCAGATTGCTTGGTTTATTGGCAATACCATGTGATGCTCCCGGAATCCGTACCATGGCAGTCTCTACTCCCTCTAATTTCAGGGCGGTATAAAACTGTTCCGATTCGGCAATGGGCGTACGGTAATCTTCTTCTCCTGTCAATAACATGGTCGGGGTATTGATATTGGCCACATAGGATAGAGGGGAGCGTCTGAAATAGTTTTCTGGATCTTCCCAGGGTTTTTTTCCGAACCAATATTTGGAGAAAAAAGCTGCTCCGTCCGCATAAAGTACAAAACTGGTCCAGTTGATAACAGGTTTGGCCACTACGGCGGCCCTAAAACGGTCTGTCTTACCCACTATCCATGCTGTAAGTACACCACCACCGCTACCGCCGGTCACAAATAGCTCGTCTTCATTTACGTATCCTTCTTTAATGACTGTATCTACACCACTCATTAAATCGTCATAGTCATGGTTGGGATAATCATGGTGAATCAGATTTCCAAATTCTTCCCCATAACTGGTGCTACCCCTAGGGTTACTGTAAAGGACTACATACCCTGCTGCTGCATAAGCTTGTATTTCTGCGCTATAAACTGAGCCGTAACTGCTAAAGGGGCCACCATGAATTTCTAAAATAAAAGGATACTTTTTCTTGGGGTCGAAGTCTGGAGGGGTAACTACCCATCCTTGAACCTTTCTTTGGTCATACGATGATTCCCACCAAATTTCTTTCACTTTGCCAAGTTTGCGAAAAGAGAACAAATCGTCGTTCACAAAAGTTAATCGTTTACTTCCGTTTTTGTCACCTACCGCCAAATCTGAAGGATGCTGGGTTCCACCAAGTGTAGAAGCAAAGCGGGCATCATTAGAAACGGTGAAGTCTGCGGCATTGTAGGGTCTTCCTAGAGACAAGCCTCCCAAACCGTCCATTAGCGTAGTAACTTTGCCAGCTAGGGAGATATGACCAATTTTTGTATCGCCCTCCTCATCATATTGGAAATAAAGTCCCTTTTCGTCCAGAGCCCATTGAGCATTGGATATATCCCTGTCAAAATTTCCTGAGATTAACCTTGAATCCGTACCGTCCGCGTTCATGACATATAACTCAGTAATCTGATACCCCTGTAATTTGTCATCATATCCGGAATAAGCTATTAATTTGCCACTAGGGGAAAGAACAGGAGAGGTATCCGGACCATATCGGTCGGTCAAGGGCTTTTTTTCGGTTGTGGTAAGGTTGAGTTCATAAATTTCGCTGTTAGCAGGTTCAAAGGCTTCATCCGGATTGAAATTCGCCGAAAAGTACAAGCTTTGGTTGTCTTTTGACCAAACAGGTGCGCCGTGGTCAAAGTCTGCTGTAGTCAACTGCCTAGGTGTACCACCATCAATAGAAAGTGTAAAGAGTTGGTCATTACCCCCTTTTATATAGCCTTGACCGTCACCCCTGTAATTCAATTTATCAATATAAGTGGGCGGAGTGTTCCATTTGGCACCTTCTGGTGCGGAGGGCATTTTTACAATGGATTCCTCTTTTTTGGGCACGAACATCGTAAACGCCAAATAACGGTCGTCATTTGACCATGAAATATTGGAAGGGGCTTTTGGCGTATTGGTTAAAGGGGTTACGTCTTTAGTATCCATCCACATGAGGTAAAGTTTCATTCGGTCATCTTGCCTATTGGATTTAAAGATGATTTTTTTTCCATCGTGAGACCATCTAGGGTATACATCATTTTGGTTACCCGTTGTAATTGGCCTGTTGCCAGAACCATCGTAGTTAACAATCCATATACTGGAAAGATTTTTATCGGTCATGATGTCCTTAAAGTTTCGCACATAGAGTATTTTACTTCCATCTGGCGAAATCTGTGGATCGGAAATAAATTCCATGTTGTAAATGTCCAGAAGCTCTAAATTGGAAGTGGCTTGCGTATAGGCAAAAGCTGTGGTAAGTACAAAAAATAACTGGAGTAATCTTTTCATTTTCATTAGGTTTGATGGATAGTATCGAATATAGCAATTATATAGCGAACTGTTGCTATGGCAGTGCTTCCAAGGATAACTTGTAAATTACGGCCGATTGGACGGCAGGAGTAACTTAAAATTTAAATTTATATGAAAGTATTATTCATGGGAGGAACTGGTAATATTAGCACACCCTCCAGCAAACTAGCACTTAAAAAAGGGATGGATCTTTTCCTATTGAATAGGGGTAGGTCTAAAGTCGAGATTGACGGGGCAAAGTCCATTGTTGGAGATATCAATAAACCGGAAGAACTAGACGAGCTTAAAAAACATAAGTGGGACGTGGTGGTGAACTGGATTGCCTTTACCCCAGCCGATATTGAAAGGGATTTGGCCCTTTTTAAAGGAAGAACCAAGCAATATGTTTTTATAAGCTCGGCATCCTGTTACCAAACTCCATTAAGTTATCCAATAATCACAGAATCGACACCGCTTTGCAACAATTTATGGGATTATTCTCAAGGAAAAATCCAGTGTGAGGACCGATTGCTAAAATCATATCGTGAGGAAGGCTTTCCAATAACCATTGTACGGCCCTCTTTGACCTATGACACCGTTATTCCTATCGCCATTGGAGGTTTTAACAAATACAATACGGCACAGCGAATATTAAACGGAAAAGAAATTATTGTCCATGGGGATGGAACCGGACTTTGGACGGTAACGCATTCCGATGATTTTGCTAAAGGCCTTGTCGGACTTTTAGGTTTAACACAGGCTATTGGTCACGCTTTTCATATTACGTCGGACGAAATATTAAGTTGGAACATGATTTATAAAATTTTGGCTAACGCCCTTGGTAGGGAAGCGAAGATGGTACATATTGCTTCGGATTTTATTTGCAAAATCGAACCTTCCTTTACAGGAACTTTGTTAGCCGATAAAGCAGAGAGCGTCATTTTTGACAATACAAAAATCAAGACTTTTGTTCCTGGATTTAAAGCCACGATTCCCTTTTCCGAAGGTATAGTCCGAACTATAAATTGGTTAAACGAAAAGCAGGAACGTCAAAATATAGATCTTGAGACCGAAGCTAAAATTGAAAATATCCTGAGGGCCTACAGCAGACTGTAGCAAAGATTATGCTCTTAGGGTAAGTATGGCGTAAGAAATAGCAAGTATTAAAAAGATTAACAGGCTAAAGGCCAAAAAGCGTAACGATCTATTTACATATTTGAACTTTAAGGCGGCAATTTTTGATATAATGTATATCTGTTGTCCAAGCTGGTCAAATAACTCTTCCTCGTTTAAGCTAATCTTATAGAAGATTTTGGAAAATTCGTTGATGGAACCAAATTTGGTAATAACATCGCCAAAATAAAAAACATTTTTATCATAGTTGCTTTCTAGCCGAGGCATAAAGCAACGAATACTAAAATAGATAGATGTGGCCGTGCATAAAAACCAAAGCCCCAAAAGTACGTATATCAAAAACTCCCTTGGTCCTCCAGTCAGCAGTATTTCAATTTGTTGAAAGATAAAATTAAGGAGAATACCATAGAAGGTTAGGATAAGCCCTGCTTTTACTTCGGACGCACGAATAAGTCCCAATACATAATTTATACTGCCCCAATAGTGATCCACCAATTCCTCCGCATGGCCTTTAGACTCCAACTGTTCAATAAGCTTTTTCTGAAGTGTTATAATTTTTTGGTCTTCTGGTTCTTCCATTATTTCTGGTTATTTAAGTCGAATATTTGGATTTGGTTGGAATATCATTTTGATAGTGGTCTAAAATCCATTACTCGATTTTATTGTACACCGTAATGAGTTGCGCTTTATTCATTACCCTTATACTACCTACTTCTTAGTATTTAAAAGCTTTTTTCACTTATTCGTAGCGTCTTCTTCCGAACCATTTACGCCATAGTTACCCCTTAATGCCATTAAATTTTATAATGGGCATATATAGCCTTATAGGATATCTTTAGACAAACATTAGATGAGATGGAATTATTAGGCTACAGAATATCTGATTCTCAATAAATAATATTATCCAGTAGTTTGTCTAGAAAGCGTTCTGCGGCAGAATATTTTTTGTCTGAATTGAAAAGTTCATTGGTTTCTTTTCGTAGATCTGTCAATTCCATATGGCTAAATTCGTGCTTGTGTACAGCCATTTCTATTTTATGGATTCTGGTATCCTCATCCTCATCTTTTACAAATTCCTGATAAATTCTATTAAAAGTGTCGTTATCTGTTTTGGCCTTTATCAGTGCTATTTCTTCTTGAGATTGTTGTGAATCTGCTTGTGCACAAAGTAATAACAGATAGATTTTTAATTCTTTTTTTGTCCAGTGTTTTTTTGAGCTGCTCATACTTTAGAAGTTAAAATGGTTTACGTGCCTCAAAAGGGGGAAGTTTAGAGACGATTTTGAATCACTTAAATATACAATAAAACTTGGTATGACATAGCTGACTTTTTACTGGATAAATATATTTTGAGGAGTTTTTCTTTTGTCAACTAGCTAAGTTCTGTGGAATGTGTTTAGAATACGGAATACTAGAATTTCATCAATACTAAGCTCTTAAGTTTATGAAAATCCTCATTCTTAATGGATGAAATAGTAATATCTAAGTATCTTATGAGGACGAAATTATATAAATGCTAGGATTAGTTATCTCGCTGTTGTTCGAGTACCTGAATTAAAGCTACAATTCCATATTCCGAAGGTATAGTACGGATTCTAAATCGTTTACGTGAAAAACTGGGAAGCTAAAAACAAACCTTCTGAGACCAAAGGCGAAATTGAACATATACTTAGGGCCGATAAATCGCTGTAATCAGTTCTTCATAGGAACCTCTGGTACCTTCTGATACAAGGCATTACCGGCAGCCTCATATTTATCCCCAACCACCCAGGTCGGTGTAGAAAGGTCATTACCAATTTGCCGGCCAGAAAGGACGTAAGCTCTAAAAAATTTTAGAAGGTAATCATAGTCTAAGGTGTCGGCTTCATCTCCTGGTCGGTGATAGTATTTGGTGACATCGCCATCAAATGATGAAAAACCCAATGAAAATGTCGGTGAAGGAATACCTTTCTTGGCAAAATTGACATTATCACTTCTATCGAACAAACCCTGCTCCTTTGCAGGGTCTTCTATGGCTTTTAGCCCAAAGGTTGTTGCCGCACTTGCTATATTTTTTTCAGCTGTTGTGCGGGTAAGACCTATTATGGTTGCCAAAGAAGTATCGTTGTAACCCCCATTATCGCTATTGAAACAGTAGACCATTTGATTTAGAGGTAAAACCGGATTTTCTACATAATATTCGCTGCCTAATAAACCTGCTTCCTCTCCAGTAAACAAGATGAACAGGGCAGAGCGCTTCGTAGGGTATTTGGCCAGGTTTTCTGCCATACTCAAAACTGTGGTAGTGCCAACAGCGTTGTCCCTCGACCCATTATAAATAGTATCCCCGGTTTCGTCCGGTGTGCCGATGCCAACATGGTCATAATGTGCGGAGTAAATAATGTATTCGTCTTTAAGTTTTGGGTCCGTCCCTTCGACAATTCCAATAACGTTCTGGGATATTACTGCTTCCTCGTTTTTCTCGCTTAGTTTGATTTTTGCCGTTAAGGCCGTAGAAGGTTCCCACTTTGTAGTCAAAGCACCACCGGTATCCAACGCCCAAAGGTGGGCCACTTGTTGGTCGTAACTTTTATCATCTTCCCCATTTTCGTTCTCGGCTACCATCAATTTCGCCTCATTAAAATTATGTGACATGAAATTCCACGTATTTTCATTGGTATCCAAAAGCTCAATAATGGCTGAGACACCCTTTTCTTTAGCCATTTTTTGTTTCTCCATTCGTAAGCCATACGCGGTGCGTGCATCTTGAGCATCGGGTCCACCAGCTTTAACTATAATCACTTTGTCTTTAACGTCCTTCCCGGTATAATCATCCAATAGCCCGTAGTTCAAAAAAAGCGCATCACCTTCAAGTTGAACAGGGGAAGGAAAAATGAGGGCATAATCTTCAATTTTCATGTCGTTGATTTGAACGCTTACTTCAGATGGGGGTAATACACGTTTCAACTTTACATCTTGGTAGTAATCATTGGTTTTGGGATTGGGCTTTACTCCATAACCACGCAGGGTATTGGCCAGGTAGGATGCGGTGATCTTCAATTCCGGGGTACCTGTAGCCCGACCTTTTAAAAGGTCATCGGCTAGAAAATAGATATGTCCTTCAATTTTGCTTTGGTTTACGGTTTCCATAGTTTTTTCAATATCCGTTTGAGCGGATAGGGAGTAAACACAAAGAAGTAACAAGAGGTTAGAAAAAGCTTTCATATTAGTTTGGTTTTTATTGGTCTTCAGAAGGGGGTAAGATAGTCAAATGATTGATAATCAATGGATAATTTTTTAATAATTAGCCGATTACTTCACATGGAATCGCATCCTCAATAATTTTACCGTTCTTCTTGTGGACGTAATAGGAGTGATTATCGAAATCCAAAGAAATTGATTTATGAACCTCCCCATTTTTGAAATGAATTGCGGAGCGGTCGTCACATGCATAACCGTCGGAAAGGGCTCCTGACAATATATTTTGATGATATAACGGGCGTCTAAATTTTTCAGAGTTATAATGCGGACAATGACTTTTATCAATAAATTTCATCCCTTTTACAATACTCAGTTCTTTAGGTCTGGAATCCGTAGTGCCCCCATTGAACCAACATAAAGATCCCGCGCTGCCACCGCCCATGACGACCCCGTTTTCATAAGCTTTTTTAAGGGCAGTGTCAATTCCCTGGGCCTTCCAAATAGCCAGCATATTCAAGGTATTACCACCTCCTACGACTATAGCATCCATTCTAGAAATTATTTCTTCAAAGGATTCCTTATGGTCATAAGAGTTGATCCAGACGGACATTACATGTGGCGTTACGTCTAGTTGAGAGCACACATTGTAGAATTCCGTTATATAGGCCTTGTCCTCACCGCTGGCAGTAGGAATAAAGCATATGTTCGAATTTTCCTTGCCAGTAGCCTTTGCCATATAATTTAAAAAGGGAACGGTGTGTCGTCCACTACCATAGACCACCAATTGTTTTTGCATTCGGATTAAAATTTAATTGGCCCTAATATACAAGGAATTTGGAACGCAAGTTAGTCGGTCGTTTCTGTATTGTTTCGCCGTTGAGGTCGGTTATTGTTACGGTTATTTTTCCCTCTATAATTTGAGTTTCTAGATTTAGTAGAATTCTTCCTGTTTATATTTGCGGAAGGGTTCTTTGGTCTAGAAGGGCGTTGCTCATTTTCTTCTTGATCTGTATCATTATCGACAAATTGGTGCTCTGGCATCCTGGGTACAGCTTGCCTGATAAGTTTCTCTATATCCCTTAAATAGGGGCGTTCTTCTTTGTCACAAAATGATAGTGCTATTCCACTGGCGTCTGCACGACCGGTCCTTCCAATGCGGTGCACGTAAGTTTCCGAAACATTGGGTAGGTCGTAGTTAACGACAAGCGAAAGCTCTTCTACGTCAATTCCGCGAGCAGCAATGTCCGTAGCAATCAATACTTTTAGCTTACCGTCCTTAAAATCGCCTAGGGCCTTTTGCCTTGCGGTTTGCGATTTGTTACCATGTATGGCCGCAGACCTAATGTCCGCTTGCGCTAGTTTTTTTACAATCTTGTTCGCACCATGTTTGGTCCGTGAAAACACCAAAACGGAATCGTTGGATTTTTCGTTTAACAGGTGGACCAATAATTTTGGTTTGTTGGGCTTGCTAACAAAATAAACGCCCTGTTCCACTTTTTCAGCCGTGGCTTGCTCGGGTTTGATGGTAACCCGTTCAAAATCTCCCAACATTTTACTGGAAAGTTCTACGATGGCTTTTGGCATAGTGGCCGAAAAAAACAAGGACTGCCTTTTAGAAGGTAGTTTTGCAATTATCTTCTTAATATCATGTATAAAGCCCATGTCCAGCATCTGATCAGCTTCATCCAGAACCACAAATTCCAAGTCCCTAAAGGTTATAAAACCTTGGTTCATCAGATCAAGTAGTCTTCCCGGAGTTGCAATCAAGATATCTATACCATTTCGTAGGGCATTGACCTGTTTTCCTTGCTTTACACCTCCAAATATAACAGTGTTGCGAAGCCCGGTATATTTACCATAGGCGGTAAAACTCTCGCCAATCTGTATGGCCAGTTCACGGGTAGGGGTCACTACCAGTGCCTTTATCTTTCTTTTATTCTGGCTCAGGCTTATGCCCTCATACAAATGATGAAGGATGGGAATACCAAAAGCAGCTGTTTTTCCGGTACCGGTCTGAGCGACACCCAAAAGGTCCTTTCCTTTTAGTAAAATGGGAATGGCTTGTTCTTGAATGGGAGTGGGTTCTGTATAACCCTCTTTCTCAAGGGCTTTTAAAATAGGTTCGGCAAGGCCGAGTTCTTTGAAGGTCATAATTTCTAATAAGCGGCAAAGATACTGCTATTTAGGTAAGAAGAACTACGTACAAAACCTAAGGTAGTAATTAGGAAAGAAAACTGTTTGATTACGAATGGCAACCTGGAGCATTATTTTATTTTAATACCTATTAATTTTCCATATTTGAAGGTATCAGGGAATGGCTTTAATTGCCGCCTCTGCACAACGTTCCCCGTCCATGGCCGCAGAGACGATTCCACCTGCATAACCACCACCTTCACCACACGGGAATAGCCCTTTAATAGTGGGATGCTCCAAATTTTCATTTCTAGGGATGGTAACCGGGGAAGATGTTCTGGATTCTACCCCAACAATATTAGCTTCTTGGGTATAATAGCCATACATTTTTTTGCCAAATTCAACAAAACCTTGGCGAAGTCGGCTGCCGATTAGTTTTGGCAGTAAAGAATGTAAAGGAGCCGAATTTAATCCCGGTTGGTAGGATGTGGCGTTAAGGTCTTTGGATAATTTTCCTTCCACAAAATCGGTCAGTCGCTGTGCAGGTGCTACCTGACTTCTTCCTCCCGAGGTAAAGGCGAGTCGTTCCAGATTTTTCTGATATTCCAAGCCTTTAAGTGCCCCATATTTCTCATACTTGGGCATGTCCTCATCCACGTTTATTTCTACAACAATCCCTGAATTGGCATACAGGTTGTTTCTTTTTGAGGGAGACATACCGTTTACCACGACCTCTCCCGGAGCAGTGGCCGCTGGTACGATAAAACCACCGGGACACATGCAAAAGGAATACACCCCTCGGTTCTTCACTTGTTGCACCAGGCTATATGCCGCCGCCGGCAATAAGGCATGGCGCTCCCCGGAACAGCTATATTGAATGGAATCTATAATTTGTTGTGGGTGCTCTACACGAACCCCCATAGCAAATGACTTTGCCTTCAGCGCAATTTTCTTTTTATCCAACAAGTAAAAAATATCCCTAGCTGAGTGTCCGGTCGCTAAGATGACCCGTTGGGTTTCCATTTCAACTGAGTCATTTAAAACGATGGCTTTTAAGCGATTATCGTTAATGATGAAATCGGTTACTTTAGTGTCAAAATGGACCTCACCGCCATAATGAAGAATCGTTTCTCGAATATTTTGTACAATTTTCGGTAGTTTGTTTGTGCCAATATGCGGATGTGCATCAACCAGAATCTGATTTGTAGCACCATGGTACACCAGACTTTCAAAAACTCTACGAACGTCTCCCCGTTTTAGGCTTCGGGTATAGAGTTTGCCATCCGAATAGGTGCCCGCACCGCCTTCACCGAAACAGTAGTTGGAATCTTCGTTCACCAAATGATCCTGATTAATCGCTTTTAGATCACGTCTTCTATCACGAACATTTTTCCCACGCTCCAAGACAATAGGCTTGTAGCCTAATTCCAAACAACGTAATGCGGCCCACATACCCGCAGGACCAAAACCAATGATATGCACCGATTTTGCTTTGGATACATCTTTATAGTCAAAAGAAATACCATCATCCGGTAGTGGCTCGTTGATATATACGTCCAATTTGTAATTGAAATACACGGTAGCTTTCCGCGCATCGATGGATTTCCGAAGTACTTTAAAGGCAATGATGGCTTCGAGGATATCAAATTGGCGTGCAAGCTTTTTTAGCAGCATGCCGTTTTGAGCTTCTTCCTCCAACGTTAAGCGTACTTGTACATTCTTGACCATTGGACAAAATTAAAGCAAATAGGGGAATCGATTTAATAAACCTCGTATTCCTTTTTGTATGCCATTGGGGTACGCTGTGTAATGGCCTTAAACTGTCTATTGAAATTCGATAGCGTTTGAAAACCACTTTCATAACTGGCTTGGGATACGTTCTTTTTTTGTTCGATCAATAATTTACAGGCGTGGCCAATCCTGATTTCACTAACGAATTGGGTGAACGATTTGTTGGCATGCAATTTAAAATACCTGCTGAACGAGGTTGGGGTCATATTTGTGAGTTTGGCAAGTTCTGGCAGGGCAATCTTCTTTTTAAAATTTTTCATGACATAGGCGTAGACCGCATACATCCGTTCTGTATCCGCTTCCCTAAGGGTGTTCGTATAACCGGGACTAGCCAATAATTGGTATTCCTTGGTATGGCTTATAAAATTCAGGACTTTCAATAATTGTAGGATACCTTCAAATCCCTCCAGGGGTATAAGTGCCAATAAGAGTTCTTTAAGTTCCTTGGCGGTTTCCCCAGTAAATTCCATTCCGCGTAAACTCTTATGAAGGACCTGTCTAAGCCGTATAGCTTCATCACTTTTCAAAAGCTTTTCCCCTAAAAGATCTTCCTTAAAATAAACGACGACTCCTTCGGACCAAGCGATATTGTTTTCTTGTTCCTTTTGGTGGTCACTACGCCACAAATGGGGTAGGTTAGGACCTGTAAACGTAATATCCCCGACCTTAAAACGCTTTACATTATCGCCTATAAAGCGGGTTCCATTACCGTTGAGTACCATGAATAATTGATATTCAGGATGAAAGTGCCAGTGCGGATCAAAAACGGGCTCTTTAAGGTATTTGGCCAAAAACGCTTTTGTCTGGGGTATGGGAGATTTTTGTAATGCGTTTTTCAAGAATTTTTACAATTGGTTTTTTACTAGTTGGTCTAAAATACATACTTATTTATCAAAAAATCGATAAAATTTAACATTATATGATATAAAACAGTTAGTATGTGATAAATCAGAGTGAATTTTTGCACTAAAATTTAAGTAATATTGAAAGGAAGTAAATGTACCACACTATGAAAATCAAGTATTTATACATTTCGTTTTTGGCTATCACTGTTTTTTTTGTCGCCTGTTCCACGAAGGAAAAAAAGAGGAAAGAAAAGATGATCAACCCAGAAAAATTGAACTATTGTTCCTTGGCCACGCCATAGAGCATCATAACTCTAGGGCCTATTTCCCAATTTTGGTATCGGCGCTGACCAAAGAGGGCATCAATATTACGTATACCGAAAAACCTTCCGATTTAAATTCCGCTAATCTAGATAAATACGATGTACTCATCATATATGCCAACCACGAAGAAATTACCAAGAACGAGGAGAAGGCCTTATTGGATTTTGTTAAAGGTGGAAAGGCCTTTATTCCGATTCATTCGGCAAGTTTTTGTTTTAAGAATTCCCCGGAATATATTGATTTGGTCGGAGCGCAGTTCATGAGCCACGAGACCGGTACGTTTACAGCAGAAATCGTGAATAAGGAACATGCCGTAACCAAGGATTTAGAACCTTTTGAAACATGGGATGAAACCTATGTACACGATAAAATTTCGGATGATATTACCGTTTTGATGGAGCGTGTGGATGGAGACCATCGTGAGCCATGGACATGGGTGAAGGAAGTAGGAGAGGGCAAGGTTTTTTACACCGCCTATGGTCATGATGAACGCACATGGAACAATCCCGGATTTCAGGAATTGGTAAAATCAGGAATTCTTTGGGCGGTTGATGAGCAGGCAAAAACGAACAGGGATGCTTTTATGAAAGATATGCCAACCCTTAAGTACGAGGACCGTGCTAATATTCCTAATTATGAAAAACGAGATCCTGCACCAAAATTCCAGTTACCCTTATCACCACAAGAATCCCAAAAGTTCATTCAGGTGCCTGCAGGTTTTGAGGTGAAACTGTTTGCATCCGAGCCGGATATTATCAATCCTATTGCCATGAACTGGGATGAGAAAGGTCGACTTTGGGTCATTGAAACTGTGGATTATCCCAATACGGTACGTAATGATAATAGTATAGGTGACGATAAGATTAAAATTTTGGAGGATACGGATGGCGATGGAAAAGCCGATAAGGTCACCATATTCGCGGATAAGCTAAACATCCCTACCAGTTTTGCTTTTTATGATGGTGGTATCGTAGTCTCACAAGCTCCGGAATTTATCTTTTTAAAAGATACGAACGGGGATGATAAGGCTGACGTTCAGGAAATCCTGATAGAAGGTTGGGGAACCTTTGACACCCATGCTGGTCCGTCCAATCTTCAATATGGCATAGATAATAACTTGTATGGCGTCGTAGGCTATTCTGGATTCGAAGGGAGCATTTTTGGTCAGGATTTTAAATTCAACCAAAATGTATATCGCTTTAATCCAAAGCGTAAAACATTTGAAGTAGTAGCAAATACCAGTAACAATACATGGGGATTAGGTCTAACCGAAGACAACTCTATTTTTGCCTCTACCGCTAATAATACCCATAGTGTATTTGTAGGTATACCCAATGCCAATTTTGAAGATGTAAAGGGAATTGGTACTGATGGAAGTGCCAAAATCGATGGCCATTATGATATGCAACCAATTACTCCCAATTACAGACAGGTGGATGTTTTTGGAGGCTTTACGGCCGCCGCAGGACATCATTTTTATACCGCAAGGGATTATCCGGAGGAATATTGGAACAAAATTGCGTTCGTATGTGAACCCACTGGTGGTTTGGTACATCAGGCAAGGATCGTAAAAGACGGGGCCGGGTACGTAGAGGAGGATGCCGGTAATCTTTTTGCGTCGGCCGATGAATGGACCTCTCCGGTAGAAGCAAAAACGGGCCCGGACGGTGCGGTCTGGGTTGCGGATTGGTATAATTTTATCGTGCAGCATAACCCGACACCTAACGAGGAAAGGGGAGGTTACGATGCGGAAAACGGAGAGGGTAATGCCTATGTGAATCCGTTACGTGATAAGTCGCACGGGAGGATTTACAGGGTGGTGCCTAAATATGAGGATGACTATGAGCCGATGGAACTATCCAAGGACGACCCGGATGCATTGATTGAAGCATTAAGCAGCGATAACCAATTTTGGAGATTGACGGCCCAACGCCTCTTAGTGGAACGCGGTAATACCGATATACTTAACGACCTGTACATGTTGGTCAATAAAAAAGAAGTAGATGATGAAGGGCTGAACAATGCAGCCTTGCATGCGCTTTGGACCATAGCGGGACTGGGAGCATTGGAATCGGATAGCAATGCGCTCGGGGTGGTAAAAGGGGCGCTATATCATAAGGCGGCAGGTGTCCGTAAGGCAGCCATTCAGTTATTACCAAGAAATGAAGATTCAGACGATGCCTTGTTCAAGGCAAATACGTTGAACGACCGCAATCCAAATGTACAATTGGAAGCTTTACTCTATTTTTCCGAAAGACCATCTTCTCAAAAAGTAGGTTCGTTATTGCATGACCTTGGTAATAACGATGCAGTTATAAGTGATCTGTGGTTGTTTAAAGCTTTATATGCGGCATCGGCGAAGCATGTAGACGGATTCTTAAATGCGTTTATGGCAGCGAATCCTAATTACAAAAAAGCATCTGGAGATGTTAGTGATATGAGTTCTGATTCGTATGATGACACAAGTTGGGAAACTATGGAAATTCCTCAACATATGGAAGATGCAGGTTTAGATATCGATGGGGTAGTTTGGTTTAGAGAAGAAGTAACAGTGCCTGCAAATATGGCAGATAAAGCTACGGTATTAGCACTAGGTCCTATTGACGATTCTGATATAACCTATGTTAACGGGATAGAAGTAGGTAGTATGGCTTCGAGTTTTAGTTCGAACAGAAACTATGATATTCCAGTAGGGGTATTAAAGGCAGGTAAAAATACCATAGCGGTTAGGGTAGAAGATACTGGTGGTCAAGGTGGAATTTATGGGAATTTTTGGCAGTTGTATTTGCAGTCAGGAGAAGAAATGATAAGGATACATGGCATTTGGAAATATAAAGTAGAGAAAAACTATACGAATCAAGTAACGAAAACCTACTCTAATTTTGATATAGCGGGACTTTTAATGAAATATTATGGTGCAGGCGTTGATAAATCCTCAAAATTAAAAACTGAAGAAGTTTCTAATGCAAAAGTGATTACAATTAAGACGATCACCAATGAAATGAAATTTGATGTCACCAAGTTTGAGGTAAAAGCGGGTGAGGTGGTGGAACTGGTTTTAGAAAACCCTGATTTTATGCAGCATAACCTTATTATAACCAAACCGGGCAAAATGGAAATAGTAGGAGCTGCAGCTGATAAAATGGCAGCGGACCCTAACGCGGCTGAACTCAACTATGTGCCACAAACCAGCGATGTACTGTATGCGACCCCTTTATTGAATCCCGATGCCTCTTATTCCTTGAAGTTTACGGCACCAGAAACTCCAGGGGAATATCCGTTCATTTGTACGTTCCCGGGTCACTGGCGTATTATGCAAGGAGTGATGATTGTAAAATAGGATTCAAAATTTAGAAAGCGAAAGAATGAGTAACAACATAAATTTTGGAGTGAGTACCTGGCTATGGCAATCGCCCTTTACAACGGAGTCCATAGCACTATTTCCAAAAATAAAAGAAATGGGGTTCGATGTGGTGGAGATACCTTTGGAAGACCCTTTTTTAATCGATGCGAAAATGGTGAAAAAGGCATTGCTGGACAATGGATTAAAGCCTTCTATATGTGTGGTTTTTGGGGATGATAAGGACTTGACCGGGGAAAATCCTCAATTATACGAAAACTGTTTTGAGCATGCGAAGGCCTGTTTTGAAGTTGCGAAGATGTTGGAGGCAACCTTCGTTGCCGGGCCATTGTACGCCGCCGTAGGGAAGGCACGATTGGCATCCGACGAGCAGCGAAAAATAGAATGGAACCGATCGGTCACCAACTTGGGAAAGCTGGCGGCCATTGGCAGGGCATATCAATTGGATATTGCTTTGGAGCCATTGAACCGATTTGAATCGGATTTGGTCAATACCGCCGAACAGGTCATGCAATTGATTCGGGATATCGATGAAGAAAGTTTAAAGGTTGCCTTGGATGGTTTTCATATGACCATTGAAGAGCACGATATATATAAGGCAATTACGTTGGTAGGTGATAAATTAATCCACGTACAAGTCTCGGAAAATCACAGGGGAATCCCGGGAACTGGCCTTACCCCTTGGTCGGATTTTGCAAAGGGATTGTCAGATGTTGATTATAAAGGGACCATCGTCATGGAAAGTTTTACCCCGGAAAATAAAAAATTGGCGGCCGCCGTCAATATTTGGAGGAAATTGGCCTCAAATCAGGACGAGTTTGCCCTAAAAGGGCTGGAATTTTTAAAGAGAACGTTTAATAATTAGTGATAGTAATGAGTGATATTAAAATAAGAGTAGCGATTATAGGACTCGGTTTCGGAGCCGAGTTCATTCCTATCTACAAGAAACATCCGCATGCGGAATTGGTTGCGGTCTGTCAGCGAAACCAGGACAAACTGAACGAAATTGCTGATGCTTTTGACATCCCAAAGCGATACACGTCCTATGAGGAGTTATTAAAGGATTCCGGTATTGATGCGGTTCATATCAACACCCCAATACCAAATCACGGTGAACAATCGATAAAGGCTTTAAAAGCAGGTAAACATGTCGCCTGTACCGTTCCCATGGCCACGACGGTGGAGGAATGTAAACAAATAGTAGAACTCACTGAAGATACCGGATTGACCTATATGATGATGGAAACCGTGGTCTATGCCCGGGAGTTCCTGTATATGAAAGAACTGTATGAAAATGGGGAGCTTGGTAAAGTTCAATTTTTAAAAGCAAGTCATCAGCAGGATATGGACGGATGGCCCAATTATTGGCCAGGATTACCACCCATGCATTACGCAACGCACTGTGTAGGCCCCGTATTGGGATTGACCCAAGATGAGGCCGAATATGTTTCCTGTTTTGGTTCGGGAACGATACGTGAGGAATTGATTAAGGAATACAATTCGCCCTACGCCGTAGAAACTACACATATTAAGTTTAAGGATTCCGATTTGAGCGCACAAGTATACCGTTCGTTGTTTGATGTGGCCCGACAGTATAGGGAAAGTTTTGAGGTCTACGGTTCCAATAAATCCGTGGAATGGCCATTGATCGAAGGAAAACCTTTGGTAGTACATACCGCCAAAAAACCGGAACCAGAAATCCCGGAAGAAGTAGAAAGCCCGGATTTCGCAAAATTATTGCCTGAGGAAATCCAATCCTTCACCACCAAGGGCGTTTATGATGAGGATGACAATACACACTTGTCATTTACACAAGGAGCAGGCCATGGTGGTTCACATCCGCACTTGGTCCATGCCTTTATCGACGCTTTGATGAAGGGTGCTTCGCCATATCCCAATGCACGGCAATCGGCCAATATTACCTGTGTGGGTATTTTGTCCCATGAGTCGGCACAAAAGGGAGGCCGGCTTATTAGGTTACCCGATTTTACGTTTACCAAATAAAATTTTCTTTTTTAACTACGAACTGAAAGACCCGGATGTTATCCGGGTTTTTCGGTTTATTTCAATTCAGTCTTCGGAATTGACGGTTCGGTATTTCTTTTTTTAGTTTTCTAAGGAGTAGAAGGAGATTTGTGCAACTAAAAAAATGAATCTATAAATCAATCAGTCATGAAAAAAATTATCACATTAGTAGTTCTAGTTATCGCCACTTCAGGTCTGGCCCAAGACCAATATACCACCGGAATGCAAAAGGCGTTTACCTTATGGGGTGAAGGAAAAGCCAATGAGGCTTCCAATCTATTTGAACGTATTAGTGCTGCAGAACCCGAAAATTGGCTGCCCTACTATTATGTTGCCCAGATAAATACCATAATTTCCTTTGGGGAAAAAGATGAGAAGAAATTGAAACAACAACTGGACAAGGCCCAGGAATATATAGATATAGCAAAATCGATTTCGCCGAACAACCCAGAAATTCTAGTGCAACAGGCCATGACCCATACGGCTTGGATTGCTTTTGATGGGGCCACCTACGGAATGACACTATCTGGCAAAGTAACTGCTTTATATGCACAGGCCTTACAACTGGCGCCCGATAATCCCAGGGTAGTTTTTTCCAAGGCAGAATGGGATATGGGCTCCGCGCGCTATTTTGGGCAGGACGTAACTCCGTATTGCCAGGATGTAGAACGTTCGTTGGAACTTTTTGCTAACTTTAAAGCCGAGAGTCCTTTTCATCCCAATTGGGGAGCCGATAGGGCGGAAACCATTGCAAAAGAATGTGGTAAATGAGCAGAAATAGATTTCTAAAAGAGATTTTCAGGGCGTTTCTAGTAGGAACGCTCGTCTTTATTGGATTTATTGCCTACTATTCTCTCACGGATAATACGAAGTATGAATATCTGGTGAGTGATTTATGGACGGAATATTTTCAAACAATGATATTCTCGACCATCCTTTATATGGTTAATACGTTTTGGTTTGTATTTCTTTTAAAACGATACGATAATTTTCTGTACACTGCCAAAAGAATGGCCATAGCCGTTTCGGGTAATATCCTAGTATCCTGTATTGGGGTATTTTTTGCTAGGTGGATTATATTAACAGGCTTTTATGACAGATCTTTTCAACAGGTCTTGGCCTCACAGACATTGGAAAACTATAGACAGCCCATATTAATAGCGTTGGGAATTGCGCTGATCTTCTATGCGATATGGTACTACAAGTATCGTCAAGAAAGCAAAGTCAAAGAACAGAAAATAATAGCGGGTACGGCATCGGCAAAGTTTGATGCCTTAAAGAACCAATTAGACCCGCATTTTTTATTTAATAGTTTAAACGTGCTTACCAGTCTCATTGATGAAGACCCACATCAGGCCCAGAAATTCACAACCTCGCTTTCCAAAGTATATCGGTACGTTTTAGAGCAAAAGAATAAGGATTTGGTTTCGGTAGATGAAGAACTTCAATTTGCCAAGACTTATGTACGATTGCTTAAAATGCGTTTTGAGGATAGTATTATTTTGGAGATTCCCGAGGCCAGTAGTAATCCAGAGGCCAAAATAGTTCCTTTATCTCTTCAATTATTGCTGGAAAATGCGGTAAAACACAACGTGGTAAATTCAGTCAAACCATTACACATCCGTATCTATGAGGAAGACGGCTTTTTGAAAGTGACCAATAATTTACAGGAAAAACAGGTCGTTAAAAAGAGTAGTGGGGTGGGGCTTCAGAATATAAGACAACGCTATGCGCTACTCAGTAAACGTGAAATGGTTATAGATAAAACAAATAAAGACTTCACGGTACATTTGCCCATGCTAACGCAACAGGTATCTGTTGTAGAGTCGCAAGAAGATTTTATTGAGGATAAAAGGTATCAGAAGGCCAAGGAGCGTGTGGAAGCCGTTAAAGGATTTTATGGCAATCTCATTGCCTATTGTATCGTCATTCCATGTTTGGCTTACCTTAACCTCAAAACTACCAGTTTCCCATGGATTATTTTTCCTATTCTTGGATGGGGATTTGGTCTTTTAACGCACGGTATGGAGGCCTTTGGTTACAACCCGATTTGGGGCAAACGATGGGAGGAGAAAAAACTACGCGAATTGATGGACAAAGAAGACTTTTAATTTTATTGCCAACAGCTATAATTACAAAGTCAATCTATCCATTAAATACTACAGTTCGGTAATCTGTTTTTTTGAAAACGCAGCTCATTGGGGATATTTGAAGTGTAATTAATAACTAATTAAAAAATTAATATCATGGAAAATATAAACGCCTACAGATACCAAAAAGCTAAAGAAAGATTGGAAACACTTAAGTCTTTTTACATGAACTTACTCGCCTATTGTATCGTCATTTCTTTTTTAGCATGGGTTAACTTTAATACGACTAGTTTCCTGTGGTTTATTTTCCCCGCTTTGGGATGGGGAATAGGATTACTAGCCCATTGGAGCAGAGCCTATAACTATAATCCTATTTTCGGAAAAAACTGGGAAGAACGTAAAATCAAGGAATTCATGGACGAGAGCCAATTTTGAAAAATTGGTATCTTTAAGTAGACAGTAGCCAAACAATTATATCATGGAAAATTGGAATAGAGAAGACAAATATTTTAGGGCTAAAACTCGGGTTGAAGCGCTTAAGAAATTTTACGGCAGTTTAGTGTCTTACGCAATATTCATTACCCTCCTGGGGGCCCTTAATTACTGGATAGACGAGTGGAGATACCCATGGTTCCTATGGGCAGCATTTGGATGGGGGATAGGATTGGTGTTTCAGGCAGTAAAGGCCTTCGATTTCAACCCTTTTTTTGGCAAGGACTGGGAGAACCGTAAAATTAAGGAGTTGATGGAAAAAGAAGAAGATCAAAAAAGATGGAAATAATGGAGGATGATAAAATTAAATTAAAAAGGGCCAAGAAGCGCTTACACGAACTCAAAGGATTTTATTGGCATTTGGCAGCTTATATAGGGGTGAACTGTTTCATAACGCTAAGCACGATTATTGGTAGAATGAGTAATGGGGATTCTTTTATGGACACCTTAAATTTTGGAAGTTTTGCCATTTGGTTTTTTTGGGGAATCGGTCTATTTTTCCACGGCTTAAAGGTCTTCTCCTACAACCCGATTTTCTCTAAACAATGGGAAGAACGCCAAATTCAGAGGTATATAGAAAAGGATAGAAAGGAAGCTGAAAAATTTAAATAACATGGAAAGCAAGCAATCAGAGAAATTTTTGAAAGCCCAGAAGCGCGTGAACGATATGAAAAAGTTTTATCGTCACCTTAGAGTTTATGTAGTTATAAATATTCTCTTGTTAGTTGTAAAATTAAATCTCTTCAATTGGTTCAAGGACGATTATGTTTGGATGCAAGAAAAGAATTTTAGTGACTGGGCAAGCCTTAATCTTTTGGGAACCCCTATTATTTGGGGTATTGGACTTGCAATACACGGACTGTATGTATTTAAATTCAAATCCCAAACATGGCAGGAATTAAAGCCTGAATTCTTAAAAAAGTGGGAGAAAAGACAATTAGAAAAATTTTTACGGGAAGAAAATGAAGATTGAAATGGAGGATTATAGCCAAAGCGCCAAATTAAAAAAGGCTAAGGAGAAGGTGGTTGCATTAAAAGGGTTTTACAAACATCTTACTGTATATTTAGTAATAAATACGATGCTCGTTATGGTTAAACTTATCGGCAATTCTTATTTTGGCGAAACCTTTATGTGGCCTTTTTGGCACGTTGGTACTTTTGCTGTGTGGTTTTTCTGGGGCATAGGATTGTTCTTCCATGGGCTAAACGTATTTTCTACGAAATCTATTTTAAGTAAAAATTGGGAAGAAGCACAGATTAGAAAATTCATGGAAAGCGATAAGAACGATTCGGCAAAGTATAAATAGTAATAGAAACAAGAGTATATTATGTATAAGTTATCTGGGAGGGATTAAAAAAAATGAATAGCATGAACGTAATAATTATTGAAGATGAAAAACCAGCAGCGAGGAGATTGGGGCGCTTGTTGGCCGAGCTGGGTGTTGAGGTATCTACCATGCTACATTCCGTGGAAGAGTCCATCGAATGGTTTCAAGAAAACGAACACCCTGATCTTATCTTTTTGGACATTCAGTTATCGGACGGACTTTCTTTTGAAATATTCGATATCATTGAGGTGAAAAGCGCTATAATTTTTACCACTGCATACGACGAGTATGCCTTGCAGGCTTTTAAGCTGAATAGTATTGATTACTTGTTAAAACCTATAGATGACGAGGAATTGGAAAGTGCTGTGAAGAAATTCAAGTCTTTGAAACCATCCGCCCAGAAGTTAGCCTTGGATTTTGACGATATCAAGAAATTATTGGTAAATCCTTTGGAAAGGGAATATAAAAAAAGATTCACGGCGAAAGTGGGTCAGCATCTGAAGATTATCAATGCAGATGAGGTCGAATGCTTTTACAGCGAAAACAAGGGTACCTATGCCGCCACTTCTGATGGTAGAAATTACTTGTTGGACACTACATTGGAAAATTTAGAAAACGAATTGGAACCTAAGATATTCTTTAGGGTAAGCCGTAAGTTCTATGTAAACATAAATCATATTAAGGATATCATTTCCTATACGAATTCACGCCTTCAAATTAAGCTGAACCACTTTTCTGAGCAAGAAATTATCGTAAGTAGAGAGCGGGTTAAGGACTTTAAGCTTTGGTTGGAGTAAATTTATTTAAAATATTGGTAATAAGCAATCTATAATTTATTATAGATTTTGTCTATACCCCGAAAACATCACTTTTTTTCTTCTTTTTCTATTCTATTCTCATCAAAGGAAGACGGTAACAACTTGGGTATCAGTTTAACGAAAATAGGTAAGAGGATAGCCCCGCCCGGCAAGATAAATATGGCTAATGATGGTATACTTTTAAAAATATCCAGCAGCTGACTTTGCACTTTTTTCTTTTCTTCCTTACTCAAATCACGGACGGTAGATTTTGAAAGTAAGGTTACCAATTCCGCACTTTCCGAAAGTTCTTTTTGCAATCGTTTGCTGTTCCTTAAAATGAGCCTATTCACCAATTTGCCCATACTTTCGTAAAACTTAAGGCCAAGGTTCTGCTGTTTCAGAAAGGGTATGGCTTCTTCGTTCTCCGCAAAGAAATTAGTTACGTTGGTCAATGCTTGGAGAATATAATCCTGGTCCAGTCCTAAATCCTTACCAATTCCAAAAATAAATTCAGATTCCTTGTATTCAAGCGAATGGTCCTCCCACACGGTCAAACAGGCCATATCCAATAAATACCGATTTTCCCAAACTGCATTTGTTGGCAAAAGCTGTTCCCTGTAAGAACCGTCAAAATTTTGAATATCACTTTCTATATAGGTCAAAGATGAGGCCAAGAGCAAAGCAAGGTTCTCATCACTCTTATTTTGCTCCTTGGAATTTAACGTGTGATACGTAATATTAATAGCCAAATATTCTATTTTTTGCGCATATTTTTTAATATTACGTTGGTCGGTCAAGTATTTTTTAAACAAAAGCACATCTATAAAAAGGAGCGAATTGGTGATGAAGGCATTGAAAGTCTTACTTATTAGATTATCTTCTATATATATCCTGGATTCCAACAATTTCTCTAATTTGGAAGAGGTTTTGTTTCCCGTAAACAGCTTGCCCAAAAAAGATACATGGTCTAGTTCAAGCGCTTTATAGAATTTGAAAATATATTCCAGAAACGTATTAAAGTTGGCCTCTTTAGTTTCTAAGTTGAATGTGAAATAAAGTGCGCTCAACAAATTAATCTTAGCCTTTTCGTCTTCAGACAGTTTATGTTCAGGAATAATGAATGGTGGTATTCCTGTATTTAGTCCATACACAAACCCCGTTTTCTTCACACTTCGATATAATTCCTCAAAGGAGAGAAAGGCGCTCTTATGATCTTTGACTAAAAAGCCAAATTTATCTATCCAGCCAGATGTTGATGGGTTCATGTGATGAATTAAAGCGTCAAAGTTATATAATAAAGGGGATTGGTCAATCCTTAATCGACCAAAATTGAAATTGTCCCCTTCCTAATCTAATCTTTAAAGTCGGTGCACTGTAAAATATCGTTAACAAAATTTTAACATTTAAAACCAAACCCTCCATTTATTGCCCCGTAAGTATTGGTGATTCTAATCTAAAAATTAAAAGCAAAATGAAAAAATCAAAATTATTTTTGGGCCTTGCGGGAGTAGCCATAGCAGGGGCTTTATTGGTGGCGGCCGATCACATTGATGCGCCGGGCACCACGGGAACTACATCGGATATAGCCGATTTTTACGCGTTTGAACCAACAGAAGGTTCGGACAACACAGTTTTTATAGTGGACCTACAGACGAATGTAGTAGAAGGTCTACCATACGGGACTTTTGATGAGGATGTTTTAGTGGAAATTAATATCGACACTGATAATGATGTGGTAGAAGATTTGGTTATTCAAGTTATTCCTAGAGATGGTAAAATGTATTTCTTTGGTCCTGCAGCACCAAGCGCAACAGGATTGAGCGGTACGGTATTGGCAGGTTCTCCCTTGGGTTCCGTAGATATATCATCGGATACTGCAATAGTTGAAACTACAGCAGACGGTGTTTCATTGTTTGCCGGTCCAAGACAGGATGCTTTTTTCTTCGACTTTTTTCGTTTCAACCAAGTATTGGCTCCCTCTATGGAAGACAATTCCGGTTTTAATGTACCGGGGGAGGATACTTTTGACGGGGCTAACACCATGTCTATCGTAGTAGAGATTCCAAACAGTATGTTAGGAGAGACCACGGGAACGAACGTAATTGGAGTGCCGGTTTACAAAACATGGGTAACTACAAACAGAAAGCAGTAATTAAGAATATTAAAATATAGAAAATATGAAACTTAACAATATAAAATATTTGTACCTACCGCTTCTTGCCGTAGCCTTATTATCATCTTGTAACAACGATGATGATTTTACCGAACCTCCAGTGCCAATGGCCACTTGCGATGATGGCATAATGAACGGTGATGAAAGTGGGGTAGACTGTGGTGGAACTACTTGTGAACCATGTGAGGTAGCCATGATGGAGCCAGATTTCACAGGAACTTTTGCTCAAGAAGATTTTATGGGAAGACCTGGAATCAATACCGTATTTGGCGGTAATGATGAGACTAAAAACGCACATAACGTATCTATTCCTTCTGAACAGGGGGCTTCCTTTCAAGCGGGCTACGAGGCAAGGCTAGAGGCTCTACATGATGCTTATGCTGTTGCGTTGGGAGCAGACCCTGCAGATATAAACTATGAACCAAATATTTTAGGTGATATATTAAACGGACCTGAGGATGATGGTTTTACCAATAACCCTGTAACCGCCGAAGTTTTGACTACGGTTTTGGCGACGGATGTTCTAGAAGTAGCGCCAAACGCACCTACAACATATTTTAACCCTGGTTCCGGTGGACCAAATTATGAAGGTGCTATTGGTCTTACTGGTAGAACTTTGCAAGATGACGTAATTGATGTTTCCCTAATCCTTTTATTCGGAGGTGGTGACGGAGCACGTTTTAATGGCGAAGGGGGTCTACCACAGTTGGTAACGGACGGAGTAGGTCTAACAGCTGATAATATTACAACAACTTTCCCGTATATCGGGGCTCCTGAATAGTCTTTGAAAAAGAGACCGGATTCAACAACCGGTAACAATAGAAATTGCAGATGAAAAAGGAGTTAAAGGGAGGGTTTAACGCTCTCCCTTTTTTATTTAAATTGATTATCAAAAAAAAACAAACTGATGAAACCTATAATTTATATATTTTCCATTCTACTACTGTTCTCCTGCAGTACCAAAGATGAGAACAACATTGCTAAAAAGGAGGATTACGATAAGTACTTGGCCAGTACCGATAGTGAAACAACTTCTAAGTATTTTGAGTTATGGAATTCAAAAATTAAACCTGACAGTATACAATTATTAAGCTTTGGAAACGTGGCAGGTGAGTATACACGGTTCTTTAAAAATACAGGAGACATACATTATTTAAAAAAAGCAGAACAAGCGCTTACCAAAGCAGTGGCCATTGCAAATATTGGCAAAGAAGGTTATAGAAGGGCTTTGGCCAGAAATTATATTTCCCAGCATCGCTTTAGGGAAGCTCTGGTGCTAGCCGAAGAGGCGAGTGAACTTGGTGGCGGATCAATGGATTCCCACAGTCTATTGTTCGATGTGCATATGGAACTCGGTAATTACAATGTGGCAGAGCAATATTTAGATAGTATAAAGAACATGTCAAATTTTGGTTACTTGATACGTCTTTCCAAATGGAACGATTACAAAGGTGACCTGGATACCACCATAAAATTCATGGAAAAGGCAAAAGAGAAAGCGGAATCTTCCAAAAACAAAGCGTTGATGGTTTGGAGCTTTACCAATTTAGCCGATTATTATGGACATGCAGGAAGAATAACTGATTCCTATAACCATTATCTAAGGGCTTTGGAGTTGGACCCAAAAAATGCCTATGCAAAAAAAGGTATTGCGTGGATAGCGTTTTCCAATGATGATAATCCAGAAGAAGCTATGCGCATACTGGATTCGGTTACGAAACAGTACAATGCCCCTGATTATTATTTGTTGAAAGCAGAAATTGCGGATTACCTAAATGATGATTACAAGAGGTCTGAAAATTTGGATAGATATTTTTTGGCTATCGAAAATCCTGATTATGGGGATATGTATAATGCTTACAACGTCGGCTTGTACCTCGAGGAAACCAAACAATTTGATAAAGCGTTGCAATTAGCCGAAAAAGAGGTAGAAAATAGACCTACTGCGGAATCTTATAGCTGGTTGGCCTACAGCCACCTTAAAATGGGTAACAAGCAAAAGGCGCAAGAGATTGTTAAGGACCACGTAGATGGTAAAACCTTTGAACCAGCACTTTTATTCCATGCCGCCGAAGTCTATAAGGCAAATGGAAATTCAGAAAAGGTGGCAGCGCTTAAGGGAGAATTAATTGGAGCCATATATGAACTAGGGCCCAATATGAAAAAACAAATCCAGGATTTATAATTAACTGTCCTCCCCATATTTTGGGTTGTATCCTGGATCGTTTTTAGGTTGGATTGTTTTTTAGGATGCGCCACGATTTTTAAATCGTGGCGTTTTCTATAGTGCATTTCATCGAAAATTAAGTTTTTATTAAGACTTGTATGGATGAAATACATATATTTATCGACCAAATGCATAATATCGTATTTTAAGCAGCCCCAATTAGTTTAAAGTATGACTTGAATTTAACCAATTATAGACCACTTTAATTTTTAAAGTTATGGAATACCTTCTCTTCTTTTTATGGATTACAGCAATGGTTTTTATGGTCGGTAAAAGTATTGTAGCCCACCGCTCCCTTAAGAAAATGCTTAATCGCGAAAAAAGTATAATTTAAACTTTACTTAATAAATTTTCTTAAAAGGACCGGCAATAATAAAAGGTCCAGAATTAACGCGGTTACTAGCGTTACGCTAATTATCAAACCAATGGTAATACTTGGCTGGTGGATGGAAAATAGCAGCACCATAAAGCCGAAAAATAGAATTATTGTCGTTATTACCAGTGCCCTTCCTGTATGTGAGAAGGTCTTTTCAA
Organism: Maribacter aestuarii; assembly: GCF_027474845.2. Classification (NCBI taxonomy): domain Bacteria; kingdom Pseudomonadati; phylum Bacteroidota; class Flavobacteriia; order Flavobacteriales; family Flavobacteriaceae; genus Maribacter; species Maribacter aestuarii. Next base: position 157,617 of record NZ_CP107031.2, on the reverse strand, counting down.
TCGCTTCTTCCTTCGTAAGACCTTGAGAAATACCTAATTTATATTTACCCAAAAAATGAATGGTGTCGTCCACGGCAATCCCAAAAACTATGGCAAACACTACTGATAAAGAGGCTTCTAAAGGAATACCCAAAAATCCGAGTATGGCACCTGCAAAAAGAATGGGTAATACATTGGGGATTAATGAAATCAGGAACATTTTAAAATCTCTGAATACCAGTGCCATAATAACACCAATAAGCAGTAGACCATAAAAAAGCCCCTCTAATAGATTGCTGCGTATGTATTCGGAATTTTTGTCCAATAGTATACTTTTCCCAGTTACTTTGGCAGTAACGACCGTCGTATCCATGCGGGTCGAAGCGAAAATACTTATTTGGGTATAAATTATTTTTAAACTATCGGTGCCTACGTCCTGTAGTCTCCCATTTATCCTTGCCCTAGTTTCCGATGGATTCACGAATCTATCCATTTGTTTGCGCGCCAATTTTTTAGCATCCCGCTTATAGTTTTCAAAAGTACTTTCGTTATTGGGTAGCACAAAGAATGCGGATTGGTTAAGGTTATTCGCCTTGTGCATTACTTTATAGGCCAAGTTGGAGGATTGTAGATTGCCAATACTTTTAATTCCCCCTAGATAAATGTTCAATTTCTCAATCTCTTTGGCAGCGATGAAGTCGGTCACCTTATGACCATTCCTGGCGGTTACCGCTATTTCCAACGGGCGGAACCCAGAGTAATTCTTCTGAAAAAACTCAAAATCGGCTGCTATCTTGCTATTGTTCGGGAGTGTTTGCTTGAATTCATAATTGGTACCAATGAGGTATATACCCAGTAGACAGGTAAGCGTAAACATAACAGTTCCGTAGATGATGGAATTGGGGTGTTTTTTTGTAAACGTGTTGATGTCCAATAAATAGTTACTCCATTTTTTTGAGATGCTTTTACGTCCTATTAATTTTTTTTCGGATATGGTAATTAATAAAGAACCCGTAAAAAGAATTACGGTTATGTATGCCACAATTACTCCAAGAGCCGCATTGATTCCAAAATCTTGGATACTGACCAGCCTAGAGGATAGAAGGGTTATAAACCCGATCGCGGTAGTGACCGAGGTGAGTAGTGTAGTCATACCTACCTCTTTCAACGAAGCCAGAATGGCCACATACCTGTCCGTACCACTTTGAATCTTGCGAATAAAACTGTCCGTTACGTGTATTACATCTGAGGTGCCCACTATAAGCATGAGAACAGGATAGAAGGCCGCCATGGCATTAAGTTCTTTTCCAAGGACAGAAAGCAGCCCTAAAAAAAGTAATAATGACATGCTTATGGAAAAAACCGAAATTAAGACGACGGGAATACTGCGGTAAACCAATAATAGGATTAGGAATACTAAAATGGAAGCTACTAAGGTGGTCTTTAAAACTTCACTCTTTTGCATCTCTACAATGGCTTCGTAAAAAAAGGCCCTACCTAAAATATGGTAATCCGTCAGCTGATGGTTGCCTAACGAACTTCGAATCTGACCAAGAAGTACCTCGGATTCCTTATAATCCAAATTATCCTCGGTTTGCAGGGCAACTACGAGGGACGTCGATTTTTCGTCAATTAGCACGTTGACGAAAAGGGAATCTTCTTGTAGTTTCTGCCAATCTTTGGCGTACTGAGAGGGTTTGTCCCTATGGATGATGGGTAGTGCCGTATAGCCAAAAGAGGTCTTTAGGGGATACGATAACGTGGTCAAAGAAGAACTTTCGGTTACGTAATCAAAACTCTGGCTTTCGGTGGCAAATTCGTGAAACCGGTTTAAAAACTCTTGTTCAAAAACGGTAGTATCATTGGCTATGGCAATAAGCAAGAAATTATCATCCGTCCCAAACTCCTCCACGAAATTGTTATAAAAAGTAAGATCCGGGTCTTCCTCTGGAAAAAACTGACTAAAATCGAAAGAAAATTTCAAATTGTCCAATACGGGCACCGAGAGCGTGCCAAGGACAATGAAAAGGGCAATGAACAATATTTTTAGATAGCGGAAGCTGGTCATGGCACAACCAAAGGGAACTTATTTTTATTTCCGATGCAAATTTACCATTCTGGTTAGTATTTACTGCAAAAAAACAGCTAATAGTGAATGGAAGTTATTACTTTGGAAGCATGATTAAAGAATATATTTGTTTTTGTTTCCTGTTCTTTCTAATCGGAAACATGGTCCTCAAGGCCCAATCCCCACAACCGCAAAATGATACCATAAAAAATCTCAAAGTAAATGTCCTTCCGGTAGTTTTCTATTTACCTGAAACTGGCCTAGGATACGGTGTATTGGGACTTTCTACCTTTAGGATGCCTGGGGAGGAGGTAACCACCAGACCATCTTCGGTTCAACTAGGATTAACGTTTACTACTAAGAAACAGTTCTTACTGTTCGTGCCCTATGAGCTGTACTTTGATGAAGAAAAATGGCGACTAAGAGGGGAATTGGGATATTATAAATATTTCTATAATTATTTTGGAAGAGGTATAAATTCTGATGCAGAAAATGAAGAAACCTATACGGCGGATTTTCCAAGGTTCCGTTTAGCGGCTTATCGAGAAATCCTACCACGGTTTTCTATCGGTTTGGGCTATGAGTTTGATGGTTACCACGTGCTGGAACCGGAACCCGGTGGACTCTTGGACAATTCTAACGAAATTGGGAAGGAGGGCGGAACCATATCGAATATCGGACTCTTAGCACTTTATGATACTCGCGACAATATTTTTTTCCCGACAAAGGGTTGGTATTTAGAGGGCTCTTTCTACAAGGGAGCTACTTGGTTAGGTGCGGATTTTGGCTATACGAAGTTTGAATTTGACGCGCGCTATTTCAAAAAAATAAAGGAAAAGCAAGTGCTGGCCGCCAATTTATTTTTTGGAACGCGTAGTAATAATACTCCGTTCCAGGATTTAAATTACCTTGGTACGAAAAGAACCCGTGGTTTTGACAATAGGCGTTTTCTGGATAATACGGAACTTAGTTTAACTACGGAATACCGTTTTCCAATTTGGAAAAGGTTCAATGGAGCATTTTTTGGTTCTGCTAGCACCGTAAGCCCATCCATTGGTGATGTATTTAGTACCACATATAGGGGCGCCGTAGGCGGTGGTCTGCGGTATGTAATCAATAAGGAAGAAGGAACACGGCTTAGAGTGGACTATGGCCACTCCGGTCAGGGAGGTCAATTTTATTTCACCATAAACGAGGCATTTTAAATTTAGAGTTCAATAAAATTATCCAAGTCTAAGGTCCAATCATAATTTTTATAGATTAGGTCTATTCCTTTGGTTGTGGGAATTAATTCGTATTTCTTCAATATATCCTTTACACCACTTTTACACCCAAAATCTCCACGAAACCAATTGAATAGGGAAGTGACGGCAACTTCTTTTTTCTCACTATTGTAATCCGTTGTGCTTTCCAAATACCTCTCGGTTCCCTTATCAAACTGCTCATCCAAACGTTCCCATTCATATATGGCTACGGGAGGACAATCCTTTGCACCGCAGTTTAAGGCGAAATGAATGCGATAATCCCTTTCTTTCACACGGAGTTTTCGTTCAAACTTGTTCGGAAACCATTTTCTAATCATTCCTAAGCCATATTCCCATTGCGACTTTCTTATTATTCCATGTTCAATTTTTGCGAAGGAAACCATCTCGCCTGCAATTTCTATCTGCTCTTTTTTAAAGAAACTTCCCCTATCATTGTATAATTCTGGATTATCCTTAAGAATAACTTGAATAAATCCGTTGTAAATGTTTACCCAGAAAGCCAGTTTCTTGGCATCGGTATCCAGTTTATTCTCCAATTCTTCAATAGTCGTATTGGCCAATGTTTCTTGAATTTCCTTAGTGTCCTTATCCATTTTAATCCGTTTAAGAAAATCTTCTGAAAGCTCATTAAAATCAATATTTGAAGTGTTTTTGGTTTGGCCATAGACACAATTTTCACAGGTCAGAAAAACTAGTAATAGTAAAGAAAGGAAAGAAATTTTTTTCATAGTAACATTTGTGTTAGTTCGGTTAAACTTACGTAAAGAAAACCATTAAGGTTTGGAAAGTAAGTCGAAAAAAATAATGAAGCTTTCATAGTATTTGTAAGAATCATTTTACATAATATGATCCTTAATTTACTATTATGAAACCCTTTTGATACTTATTACGTAGATTTAACCGCAGATTAAGCATGACATTAATTTCAAGATATTGATCCAAGAGGAAGACGCCCCCAAGAATTCAAATATGACGAGTATAATCATTCCTGCGCATAAGGAGAAAGATAACTTAAGAAGCTTGATAAGCGAGCTTTCCGGCTTAAAAAATATCGAAACTTCCGAAATAATCGTCGCCCTGTCTCCAGAAAGTAACTACGATCCTAACGCTGAGAGCAAAAAGGGACTACGATTTTTGAAGTGTACAAAGAAAGGAAGGGCTACTCAAATGAATGAAGCGTCTCGAATAGCTAAAGGTGATATTTTGGTTTTCTTACATGCCGATGTAAAACCCCCAAAATCCTTCCTACACGATATCCAAAGGACGATAAAGGATGGTTATGACGCAGGTTTTTTTTCGTATAAGTTTGATAAGGAAAATTTCTTTTTGAAGATAAATGCCTCATTTACAGGCAAAGACAGCATTTTTACAGGTGGGGGGGACCAATGTTTGTTCATACGAAAGGAAGTTTTTGAAAATTTAGGAAGGTTTAGTGAAGAACAAGTGTTGATGGAGGATTTTGAATTTTTTAAACGCATGAAGAAGAATAAAGTGCCCTACAACATAGTTCAGAACGACCTTATTGTATCTGCCCGCAAATATGAAAACAATTCTTATGTGAGGGTCAACCTGTCCAATTTATTGCTGGTTACCTTGTTTAAGTTGGGATATCCTGGTAAAAAATTAAAATATTTACACGATAGACTACTTCGTGTTTCCTAATGAATGAAATCATAAACGGCATACAGCAAATAGGTATAGGCGTCTCGGACACCAAGGCGGTTTTCAACTGGTACCGCAAACACCTAGGTTTTGATATTCTTTTATTCCAAGACGAGGCAACCGCCAGTTTGATGACGCAATATACAAACGGCGTAGCACAACGCAGGGATGCGTATCTCTCCCTGAATATGAGGGGTGGAGGCGGATTGGAAATCTGGCAGTTCAAGGACCGAGTTCCAAATCCCCCCAAAAAACCTGTTCTTTTAGGAGATTTGGGTATTAATGCGATGAAAATAAAGAGTATTGACATCAACCAAACGCACGGATCACTTCAAAAACTAGAACTAACTGATTTGTCTAAAATCACTCAACATGGTTCACAGAATGATTTTTTTCATTTTAACGATCCGTGGGGAAATCCTGTGCAAGTCGTTCAAGGTAATTCATCGTTCACAAACACGAAGTCTGCCTCTGGAGGTGTCATAGGAGCGGTGATTGGGGTCTCGGACATGACTACTTCAATGTCTTTTTACCATGAGCTTTTAGGATATTCAAAGGTTCTGGTCGATGAAACGTTAGTGCTTCCCACATCCATCAATTCTCATGGGAAAGAGAAGTTTAGACGGGTGATTATTTCCCAAAACAGGGAAAAAGTAGGCGGCTTTGGAGAGTTATTGGGGGTTACCCAATTGGATCTGGTACAGGCCTTGGACAGAAAACCGATTAAAATTTATAAAGACCGACTTTGGGGAGATTTGGGATACATACATATTTGTTTTGATGTCCACGGTATGGATAAGTTGCGAGCGAAGGCCGAAGCAATAAACCATCCGTTTACCGTAGATAGCGCCAAAGGTTTTGATATGGGCGATGCGGCTGGTCATTTTGGCTACGTTGAGGATCCGGACGGGACATTAATTGAGCTTGTGGAAACACATAAAGTACCAATCTTGAAAGCAATGGGCCTCTACTTAAACTTGAAGAAAAGGAATCCCGCAAGACCGCTACCTAAGTGGTTGGTCAAAACACTTAGTCTACATAGGGTATCAAAAGACATCTAAATAAACCCTCACGCTGAAAATTTGCTATTCACTGGCCTTTGTAGTCCGGATAAGACCTATGCCAGAAAAGAAAAATATAGCGCCTAAGACACCATATACGATTAGGGCCTTTGTAGTACCCGTACCATTTCCGAATAATATCGCCGCGTAGACCAACCCTCCAATGCCTAGTAGTGTAAGTACGGTCCCAAAAAGTTTCTTTAAATCCATGGTGGAAAAATAAGAAAAATTCTTTTAGCTACTAGAAATCATAAAAAGTATTATGATGCGGAAACAACACCCAAAGTATAAAGCTGTTCCAAATTAGGGGATTCACTACCACCAGCGGGCTCCAATGTTATACCGAAGGCCTCGGAATCGTTAGGATTGTTCAAGGCAAAGACCTTGTTCTCATCCGTAGTAAAATCTTCTAAAAGACCCATGCTCGTAGGTGTTAAAGGACTTAGTTTAAGGGACCAAACCTGGTATACAAACCCGTCTGGCGGTTCAGGAAGTCCTTGCGCATCTATAAACACTTTTTCTTCCTGTTTGTTCCAATAGGCCTTGGCATAGGACGTAGGTGATACTGCCTGACCGCCTAATGCTACTACCGTAATGTCCTTATCCCTTATCGTATTTAAAAGTGATTTTGTTTTTTCCAAAGAAGTATCGGAATCGGCTATTTGCTGCTCCAATCGATTGTTTTCCACTTCTACAACTTGAAGCTCCGATTTAAGTACCTTGTTCTGATTATAGACCATAAATAGTCCTATCGCCAATAAAATAGAGGCTGCCCAACCAAGATACTGTGTCCAATTGGAACTTTTATCCTTGGAAATTGGGATTACCTTTGATTCGTCACTATCAATGGTCTGCTTAACCGTTTGGAAAGACCGTGGCTTCACGGAGGATGCTTGTGCGGTCAATTCTAAGATAGCAGCTTCTATGGTTTCTATTTCAGCTAAAATCTCTGGATATTCCATGGCATTGGCGTGCACTTCCAGATTTTCCCTTTCTGAAAGTACTCCTGCAACGTAGAGTTCCAATATGCCTGACGCTATGTAATTTTTAACATCCATTTATTTAGATTCCATGTTTTCCCGCAATTGGGAAATACAACTTCGATTTCTTGTTTTAACGGTTCCAATCGGTATTTCCAATTCTTCCGCGGCTTCCTTTTGGGTATATCCCCTAAAATATAATAGTTCGATAATCTGAACACATTTATGTTTAAGGGTTTTTATCAATTTCTTCAAACCAGAAGTATCAACACTAACATGCTCTTCCTCTCGGCTTTCCAAAATACCTACGAAGAAGTCCGCGGAAAGGTTCTTTTTTTGATTTTTATACGACCTACTACGTATTTCATCGATTGCCGCATTCCGAGCAATATTAAGAATCCAAGTAAAAAAACGTCCTTTGGAGGAATTGTAACTATCGGAGTTATTCCAGATTTTCACAAAAACATCTTGGCAGATTTCTTGGGCAACCCCGTCATTTTTTACAATGGTATTGATAACACCGCAGATGTTCTGCGAGTACATACCATAAAGTGTTTCAAAAGCAGAAGGGTCCTTCTTTTTAAAACGTTCTACCAAAAGGTCTAATTGCATATAATTTTCTTATCCACTCAAAAAGTAAAAAAAGCCGCCTTGTAAGCAGCTTTTATATCAAATATTTTGAACCCTATTGTATTATGCCAGTACAACTTATCCTTGCGCCTGCATCCCCACTGGGCTGAGAGGTAAAATCATCCACCCCTTGGTGCACGATAACAGCTTTACCCAATATGTTCATGTTCTCATCATCGCAGCCAATACACCATTGATCCGTAGAAAACTCTACTGTAGCATTACCATCGGCATCAGCAGTAAAGTTTCCAATATCGCCTTTATGATATCCTTCCTCTGCACCCCATTTGCCGTGCGGCTCATTAGTTGGATTCCAATGACCCCCTGTAGAAGTACCATCCGCAGCGGAACAATCGGCCGTTTGATGGATGTGGATAGCGTGCTCCCCTTCAGAAAGGCCGCTGAAAACCGCCATCATTTTAACTTCGCCATTCTCCTCTATGAAAGTAACTTCCCCTTCAACAGAGCTATCGCTCTTAGGTTCCATCATAAATTTGATGGTTTCGACCGTTTCTTCCTCCATCATTTCTTCCATCGCCTCTTCTGTATCGTTTGCAGCATCGGAAGCTTCTTTTTTGGCTTCTTTACAACTAAACATAACCAATAAGGCCAGTGCCGCTAGTTCAAATTTTAATATTTTTTTCATTATGTAGTGTTTTATAGTTTAACACTCTAAAATTAAGAAAATATAAGCGTCTTATGAACTCATATCAAAATGATTTTAACAACATCCGTGGATCACGAATACCCTTTTTTAGATTTTCACAAAGCAAAATTGACTTGTCTATTCTTGTTTGAGAATTCTTATACCTTGCAATCATATAGATAATACCCCTTTTTTTGCCCGGAGTAAACGATTCAAAAATGTTGAAGGCGTCATAATCGCTCAAAAATACGGCATCTAGTTCCTCCGGTATTTCAACACCATATTTTGAGGTGTCTTCAAAGAATTGAAGTTGAAAATAATCATTGGGAAAAACACCCAGCTCTTTTTGATATCGTTTACCGAACATCATATAGTAATTACCTTTTCGCTTTTGTATGGCCCCATGAAGGTTTAGTTCTTTACCATTAAAAGCTGCTTTCGCCAGGACTCTTCTAATATTTCGGGAAAGGAAGGGTTCAATAATATGTTCAGGGAGTAAGAGGCTGTAGTAGCTTCCGGTGATCGTTATTTCAAAGGGCTTGGTACGTAAAGACTTCAAATTTTGATAACTTCTTTATCTATTGTACTTAGGGAGAAAACTTCAAATATTCTAAATGAATTTGGTGATTACCTGGGTCTCACTATGCAGGGTTTTGTGAACGGGACACTTATCGGCTATTTGTAGAATCCGGGCTTTCTGCTTCTCATCCAAATCACCTGTTAGCTTAATTTCTCTATGGAAAGTATCTATCTTGGCACTGTCCGTTTCACAATTGGCACAGTCCTCCGCGTGACTTTTATCATATGAGGTGTGTACCTCTACGTTCTGTATCATCCATCCCTTTCTTTTCGCATACATTTGAATCGTCATGGCCGTGCACGCGGATAAACCGGCCGATACGAGTTCGTAGGGCGATGGTCCAAAATCTTTTCCGCCAAAATCGATAGGCTCGTCCGCAATTAAAGTGTGATTGCCAACTTTCATTTCGGTCGTGAAATCATCATCAAAGTTTAAGCTTGCTACAACCTGATGTTTGCTTTTTAATTCCGTTGGGGATGGAATGGTTACATAGCGCTGCGCCCAACCTGAAATGACTTTCCCGGCATACAAGGAATCTTTCTTGTCCATTAGAAGATGATCGGCTCCGTCTAAGGAAACAAAACTTTTTGGATGGTGTGCGGCGACATAAATCTCCTCGGCATTTTTGATGCCTACCGTGTTATCCTGTGGGGAATGGAGTAATAAGAGTGGTTTTCGAATTTCCTTGGCAACCGCTGCCAATGACTTGCTTTCCAAATCATCTAGAAATTGCTTCTTTATTGTGAAATCCCTTCCGCTCAAATTTACTACCGCTTTGCCGGTTGTCTCTATTTGGGCCAGATCATTCTTAAAAAGATGTTGAACATGTCTAGGGTTAGAAGGCGCACCAATAGTAGCTATAGCTTGTACCGATCTTATTTCTGCAGCTGCGAATATGGCTGCCGCTCCACCCAAGGAATGCCCTATCATAAGCGTAGGCGCCCTATAATTTTCCTTTAAGAATCCGGCCGCGCACACCAGGTCCGATACATTTCCAGAAAAGTTGGTATCCGAGAAATCCCCTTCACTATCTCCTAATCCAGTAAAATCAAATCTAAGAACTGCAAATCCGTTTGCTATTAGCGCCTTACTTATATTTTTTACGGCTAGTAAGTTTTTATTGCAAGTAAAACAGTGCGCAAAAATAGCGTAGTTATGGGGGTCTTGATCTACGGGCATTTCTAGGCGACCAATGAGTGTTTCCCCTTCCTTGTTTTTAAAAGTAACTTTTTGCAGACTCATTCTTTCTTTTTCTTGAATATACCTCTTAAGTCGGGATTGTAGAACACACCTATCTGAAGTCGGTCAAAATCCGCGGTTCTAAAGTGATTTTTCAGGTAACCTGCCTGAACACTAAGGTTTTCAGTTACATTAACCCCAACTGCGGCATATAAACGATTTTGGTCAAACGCTTCACGCTGTAGGTTAAGGAAAATCTCATCGTAAAAATTCAGGAAGAAAATATCCGTGAGCGGTAAAGTTACTTGGAGGCGATAGCGCGCACGATGGTCTGTTCTCTTTTCAAACTCTGGATCTTCGTTTTCACCAACAGTAATAAAACGTTGTTCTAACCTATAGCGGTGTTCAAATAAAACTTCCCAGACCTTATCCTTTAAAATAAACTGCTGAAAAATACGATGTTCGTTTAACCTCAAATCGTCCGTTAAAATATCTCCAAAAATTATCCTACTATCTAAAAAATTCGGGTCGGTATTTATATAGGCATAACCAGCGGTTACAATAGCATCTGGATTAATATGGTAATTAAGTCCTGTTCGTAATAGTAATTGGTTGAAATTTTCGGCTTGCTCATAATAGCGCAATTGAGCCTCAGTATGGATACTGAATTTCTCCGAAATTCTATTGGAGCCAAAGTACATGTGCCAAGAGCCCAAATTGTCTTCGCCGGTCTCTTGAGCGGACAACATCAACATATTAAATACAACGAATACTAAAAGAAATTTTTTCATTAAAAAGTAGCAAGGTTAAATTTTGGTATGGTCTAGACCTGTCCTAAGTGCTCAATTTCAAGTTCTTAAACCTTCTATTAGGAATGATTTATATTAAACGTCGCTTTCTATATACTCATCGTCTTCAATGGGTTTTCCTTTATCGCCCTTTAAGTATACCTCCAAGAATTCCAATACACGGCTGTAGGCTTCAATTTGATTTTCTTTTTTCACAAAACCGTGACCTTCGTCTTCGAAGAGTACATATTCTACCGGAACACCGTTCTTTTTTACCCCGGCCACTATTTCATCGGATTCCACTTGTAACACACGAGGGTCCTTGGAACCTTGGAGCACAATAAGAGGTTTGGTCACTTTGTCTGTATGGAATAGGGGGGAAATGGCTCTAAGTCTTACAGAATCGGCGCTGTTAGGGTCTCCCAATTCCAAGTATAGCGCTTCTTTCTGGGCTTCCCACCACGAAGGGATACTGCGTAGCGTACGAATCCAGTTGGTAACCCCAAATAAGTTCACCCCCACATCAAATTCTTCCGGCGTATAGGTGAGGGCGGCCATGGTCATATATCCGCCGTAAGAACCTCCTATAATTCCTATTTTTTCCCCATCAATTTCTGGTTGTTGGGCCAGCCAGTCTTTCCCGGCCACACAGTCTTTCAAATCTTTATCGCCGTGATTAAGGTCGTCCATTTGATAAAAAGTCTTACCGTAGCCGCTACTGCCTCTATTATTTACGGCCAAAACGGCATATCCGTGATTTACTAGGTACTGGATGAAAGAACTAAAATTTTGTCTGGATTGGCCTCCAGGTCCCCCATGCACCCAGACCAATGCTGGAACCGGACTTTCTGACGTTGCTTGATGCGGCTTATAGTAAATCGCCGGAATTTCCAATCCGTCAAAGGACTTGTAGCGAATGACTTCGGCATTTACCAAGTCTCGGGCTTCAATCTCATCATTAAGTACATCGGTTAGTTGTGTCTGCTCTTGGGTTTCTAAATTATAAACATACAGATTACTAGGGGTATGAGAACCGCCAGCGTAGAACGTCATCAAGGTTTCGTCATCTGAAAACCCTACATTGCTTACATCCATACCTTCGATTGCCGGTAGGGCAATATTCTTACCTGTAGCAACTTCCTTGATCTCAATTGAATTTTTGGCATCCTCGTTAATGTAGGTTACCTGATATTTCCCATTTTCAGTAAAATAGGTACCCATAATATCCCAACTACGGGTCATTACCTTTTCCTTGGTTTTGTCCGCGATGTTATATTTCATCAGTTGGGCAAATTCGCTTCCATCATCCGTGGTATAATATAGCGCCGTACCGTCCGGTGAAAAATCCTCTGGACTGTTCGCGCTTTGATTGTCATTAATCTTTACCATGGATTTATCTTCCATATTATATATGAATAGGTCGGAATCATTGGTATTGATAGGTTTGATCAATGGTAGATATTTTTTATCATCGGAGAGTCCGCCCAAATAATAACCATCTTCGTTTTTATACAACATTTCTGGTGTTAGGGTTTCCAAATCCATCTCATACAAATCCGTATATCTAGGGTCCCTCTTATTTGAAGCAAATAGGAAACTTTTTTTATCCTTTGTCCATCCATAAAAATTGGCTCTTGCACCTTCATAAGGTGTTAAATCTTTATGCGTACCATCTATATCCCTCAAGTAGATATGATATATTTCATCGCCGTTCCCGTCCATTCGAAAGAGTACACGTTCATCATTGGGAAAGTAGGAGATGGCGAAAATGGATGTGCTATCCGACTGTGTCAACGGGTCCATTTGCCCACCTGTGATGGGAACTGTATACATATTGTAAATTCCAGACCGATTACTGGAAAGCAAAATTTTTGATTTATCCATAGAGAAACTTGCACCACCAATGGCTTCGTTGTCCATCATTTGTTCTATGGTGTAAGTTTTCATGGTCTCAGCTATAGTTGGCTCTTTTGGCTCTTCTTTACAGCTCCATACTAAGGCTATTGCGAATAAGATGGATAGTTTTTTCATGATGTGTTGTTTTGTTTATTATTTCTTTAATACGAACAGCGGGTAATTCTCGTTTGCTCAGCTTCTTAACCCCTCTGGAAATGTTACCTAATTTTCAATACTTGCTTTAATTCAAACTAAATGTTTCTGTCTCCTTAAAGGGTGATACCTCAAGACTTTCTATGGATTCCCGATAGGTTTTCCAATCATCCGTAAAGAACGTATTGGTTTTGTCCAAAGCCATTCTTAGTTCCTCTTTTGCGTACTTAATGAGGTCACGCTCAGTTTTTGTAATCCCGTTTTTTCGACTTCCTGCGTAATAACTCGCGTTCCCAATACGTTGCATAACCGTTATTTCTGGATTACGTGTTATTCCTTGACGCTTGTCCTCTTTGCCCAGATATAAGGCTATTACCGAGTCAATTTCTTTAACGATGTCTTTAGAGGCCTTAATTTGATCTTTGTATTTCTTCTCGTCCATCTCCTTTAATACCTTACTATAGTTCTCTGCAACTGTTTTGCTCTCTACCAATTGCTTAACGGCATTGGCTGCGGTTTGAGTCATTTTTTCAATGGATTTACTCGTTTCGTATACCTCGTTAATTGAGCTGCTATTGATTTGGAGCCGTGGGTCGGACTTTACCTGAATAATGGTTTCATCGGTAACATCCCCAAAACTCATTTGTATTTTATATGTTCCAGGTTTTACTTCAACTCCTCCCGGTTCACTTTTACTTTTACTGATTTTCCTAGAAGGTCGGTCTGGACCTTTTTCATCCATACCCCAATAAATTCTGTGGAAACCAGCTTTTTCTGGAGTCTTATACTTCAAAGTGCGAATCAATCGGTCACCGTCATAAAAGTCAAATTGAATGGAATCCTTTTTCTGTACCCCGGTCAATTTCTCCGAATCCTCCTTCTCGTTAGACGCTTCTGAGCTAGATGAGGCCGCATCGTCATCCATGGAGTCTTTATCATCTTTTTCTGCCGAATCATCTTTTGCCTTATCACCCTTCTTTTTACCCTCCTTTAAAAAATAGGTAATCATCGCACCGGATTTTTTGTTTTCGCCTTGATAAAGGGCATCACCTCCAAAGCGACTTCCCGTTGGTTGTTGATAAGCGGCTTGATAGGCGACAGGTGGTGTAAATAGGGCTGCATCCTTACTTAGTATTGATCTGTCCGAAGCCAATGTCCTTAATGGTCTAATATCGTCCATGACCCATGCTGCGCGGCCAAATGTACCAATGACCAAATCATGTTCCCTTGGATGAATGACCAGATCCTTGGTGGATACGGTAGGAAAATCCTCTTTCCATTTTTGCCAGGTTTGTGCGGCGTTAAAGGAAACGTACAGACCATCATCGGTACCTAAGAACAAAAGGTTAGGATTTTCGGTGTCTTCAACAATACTAAGGGTATAACTTTCCACATCGTTTTCGTCAACAATTCTCGTCCATGTTTTACCGTAATCTTTGGTACGGTAGGCATACGGGGTGTAGTTGAATCTTCTGTAATCGTTCGCTATCAATAAAGCTTCCCCTTTATTTTTGGTGGATGCTTTCACTTGTGGAATCCAACTTCCTTTGGGTAGTCCTTTTATATTTTCAGTTACTTCAATCCATGAGTTACCTCTATTTTGCGTATAATGAACGCGGCCATCATCGGTAGCGACCCAAAGCATATCCTTTTCTATAGTAGAAGGTTCGATGACCAAAATAGTACAATGGTTTTCCGCTCCTGTAGCATCCATGGTTAAACCACCACTTTCTGCCTGCTTTTGCTTTTCAGGGTCGTTAGTGGTCAAATCTGGAGATATGACTACCCAAGTTAGCCCCTTATCGGTACTTTTATGTACGAACTGACTCCCAAAGTACACGGTGCTATTATCAAACGGGTCTTGTCCAATACCTGCATTCCAGTTAAAACGAAGTTTGGTTTCAGCATCCGGCGGGGTAGGGCGCACGATGTAATTATTTCCCGTTACGTGGTCGTAGCGCGATACAAAACCTTGCTGACTCATGGCATAACCAAATTGGGAATTATCCAAATCTGGTACTACATCAAATCCATCACCAAAAGCGATTTCCTGCCAGTAACTATTGCGAATACCTTGCGCTTTCCAGACATAGGCCGGACCCCTCCATGATCCATTGTCCTGCATACCACCATATACATTATACGGATACTCGTTATCCACATTAATATGGTAGAACTGGGCAACGGGTAGATTTCCGATAAAACGCCATGACTTACCCCCGTCCTTGGAGATATTTAGTCCCCCATCGTTCCCGTCCATCATGAACTGACCATTTTCCGGATGGATCCAAAAAGCATGGTGATCTGGATGAACTCCGTTGTCGACTCCATAAGCAGGCATAAGTTCCGTAAAACTTTTTCCGCCGTCCTCTGATACATTTACATATGTAAATACGGAGAATACACGATTTTCATTTTCTGGGTCTACATAGATTTCTGAATAATAAAAAGGGCGATTGCCAATATCATCCTTGTCGTTTATTTTTTTCCATTTATAGCCTCCGTCTTCGGATTTGTATAGCGCATTTTTCTTTGCTTCTATCAAAGCATATACAATATTTGGCTTGCCTGGTGCAATCGCTACTCCAATACGACCTAAATCTCCTTTGGGTAGCCCGTCTTCTTCCGTGAGCTTTTTCCAATTCTTCCCGCCATCATGGGTCATGTACAATCCACTGCCCGCTCCACCAGATTTAAAGAACCATGGGTCACGCTTGTGTTCCCACATAGCAGCAATCAATTTGTTAGGATTGGTAGGGTCCATGATTAAATCCGCCACACCTGTTTTGTTGTTAACAAAGAGTACTTTTTCCCATGTTTCTCCTCCATCAATGGTTTTAAAGACACCGCGTTCCGGGTGCTCTCCCCAGGGCGAGCCGATCGCTCCCACATAAATAGTATTGGGGTTCATCGGGTCAATTTTTATTCTATGGATATGGCGTGTTTTTTCCAAACCCATGGACTTCCAGGTCTTACCGCCATCCAAGGACTTGTAGACACCATAACCTCCATTCAGACTGTTTCTAGGGTTGCCTTCGCCAGTACCCACCCAGATTACAGACGGATTACTTTGCTGTATGGCCACGGCTCCTACTGAAGCTGTAACTTCCTTATCAAAAATCGGTTCCCATTTAATACCGCCAGAAGTGGATTTCCAAAGACCACCAGAGGCCGTACCTACATACATGACATCCGGATTTTCCGTCACAACATCTATCGCGGTTACACGTCCGCTCATACCACCAGGTCCAATGTTCCTGGGCTTTAGGTCCTGCATGAGTTTCATGTCCAATTCTTGAGCGATGGTAAATAATGATGCAAAAAGCATCGATAGGAAGAGTAATTTTTTAATCATTTCTAGTTGAGTTTTTTAGTCGCCTAAATATAGGGGAAATGCATGGGTCGGTTTCTTAAAGAGTTGTTAAGTAAGTTCGCCTAATATTAACAAGGGTTGTTCCCAATTGATAGTTTTTTATTAAAGAGACTTTTGTAACAATGTATGTTTTTTCCAGTCTTACATGTTGAATCAATCAATCAAAATCATAATGAAGGAAAAACTGAATTTATCGAGGCGCATATTTATCACAGCGATTTTTAGCATAATCATATGGGGCCACGTAGCCTGGGATTACTTCCATGACGGTATCCCCGTTCATTACATATTACATGATGACAGTTTACCCGGAATACCTAATTGGTGGGGTGCCTTATTATTTCCTTTTTTCACTTATTTTTTACTCTATCGTATAAATGTGCGAATTGATAAAACTAATAGTAAAGAATCCCTACAAAAAATAGGATTACGATTTTTAGGCGGTTTGCTTTTTGCGGTCGCTATTGCTGTAAGTTTTGTGAATGGCATTGAAATCACCGATTATATCATGGCAGCCGTATTTATACTGGCCTTTATTTTTCCCTTGTACAAATCGGAGTATTTTCTTGGTTGGGTGCTTGGGTCTGCTTTCACCTTTGGGGCTGTTATCCCAATAGGTTTTGGAAGTATTCTATGCTTGCTATTTTTCTTGATATATAAACTAGTTGGCGCTCTGAGAGGATTATTCAAACCAAAAATCAGCTAGTTTAAACCCTTTCAAAAATCCCGAACAATTCGTTACCCCTTCTTGGTGGAATGGAATTATAGCACCGTTCAAAAGTCTGGGTTTTGAAGTAGGGTTTCAAATAATTTAAATACAGTTCCTTGGTACCTCCAAAGGGACGTTTTTCAAGATTTTCCGTTAATGGAATATCGAACCATACCCCAACCAATTTACCATTCGGTTTTAGTAAACAGGCGGTGTGCTCGGCGTAAGCATTCCTATTTTCATCCGTAGGCACTAATGAACAGAAAAATGTTTGTTCCAATATCAGGTCATATTGCCCCTCGTGCTTAAAAAAGTCTTCTTGTATTATCTGCATATCCGGAAAATCAGGATTTCTTTCTTTAAAGGCTTTTAAAGGGTATTCGGAAATATCCAAAATGTAGACATTTTTGAAACCTTGTTTCCAGAGGTATTCCGCTTCATAAGCATTTCCCGCGCCGGGTATTAATATAGAAATTGTCTTATGGGTCAGCTGATCAGCAAATTCTTTGATTGGAGTAGACGGATAACCAATATCCCAACCCGTAGATTGGTTTTCATAGCGATTGGTCCAATATTGTTGTTCTTCTTTCAAAAGTATATTTTAGGAATCACCCATTTTTTATTTCAAAATCAAAAATAGTCATAGTCCATTAATTTAATCGTGCTTTCTTGATGACTAAATTTTTGCTAAGGCACAAATGACCAAAAGCGCCAACGGCCAATATTTGTCTTTGTACTATTGGGCCATTTCCCTATCTTCCACAACTTTTAATTCTTTCAGCTACACATACTTATGAAAAATTGCTTTTTAGTGTTTTATGCCTTTCTATTCTCCCTTTCTATTACTGCACAAACAAATCCACAATGGACTCGATACCCTTCTATCTCACCAGATGGAAATACGATTGCTTTTACCTATAAGGGTGATATTTATAGGGTTTCTGCAGATGGCGGTGCGGCCAAACAATTAACTTTTCATAAGGCCCATGATTTCGCTGTGGTCTGGAGTAAAGATGGTACCAAATTGGCCTTTGCTTCCAATCGTTTTGGAAACTTTGATGTATACGCCATGGATGCCCAAGGTGGCCCCGCAACCAGACTCACTTTTCACAGTGCAGACGAAACGCCCTTTACATTTTCCGTTGATGATATAAATGTGTTGTTCGGAGCGGCTCGGCAAGACGCCGTTTTACACCGTCAGTATCCGATAAGTCGTCAGCCAGAATTATACAGCGTACCCACTTCGGGTGGTAGGGTGTTACAGGTCCTGACAGTTCCTGCCGAGGATGTACAGGTGAACAAGGCCGGAACCCAAATGGTTTATCATGATAAAAAGGGCTATGAGGATACCTTTAGAAAACACCATGTTTCCGCCATTACACGGGATATTTGGACCTATGACGTTGCATCTGGGGAACATACCATGTTAACCAGTTTCAAAGGTGAAGATAGAAACCCAGTCTATGCTCAAAATGAAGAATCGATTTATTATTTGAGTGAAGAAAGCGGTTCTTATAACGTTCATAAATTGGATTTGGCGAATCCGACCCAAAAACAACAACTCACCCAGTTCAAAACTCACCCCATTCGTTCCTTGAGCATGGGCAATGGCAAAATGGCCTTCAGTTATGATGGGGAGCTCTACACGTTTACCGAGGGCTCAGAACCCAAGAAGGTTGAAATTCTGTTAAGAACCCAGGACGCCACCAATGCTGTCGAATATGTTTCCATTAACGATGGTGTTCGTGAAATGGATATTGCGCCGAATGGAAAGGAAATCGCTTTTGTCAGCAGGGGAGAAGTGTTCGTCACCTCTGTAGATGGAGCCATGACGAAACGTTTGACCAATACCCCGGAACAAGAGCGTTTCGTAAAATTTACGCCTGATGGAAAATCGGTCGCCTATGCCAGCGAACGTGATGGAAAATGGACCATTTTCAAAACAACGAAAACCAGGCAAGAAGAACCTTATTTCTTCGCTTCTACCCTTGTAAAGGAAGATACCTTAGTAACCGCCGGCACGGATGTATACCTGCCCGAGTTTTCTCCGGATGGTAATTCAATTGCTTATATAGAGGGACGTAGAACATTGAAAGTAAAAAATTTAAAGACCAACCAAACGACAACCTTGTTGACTCCGGACGACTTGTATCATTTCTCTGACGGTGATAAGTATTACCAATGGAGTCCGGACAGCAAATGGCTTCTTGTAGATTGGGGAGTAACGTTGAGCAATAGTGAAATCTTACTGATTTCGGCAGACGGAAAGACTCGTATGAACCTTACGGAGAGTGGATACTACGACATTGCGCCTAAATGGGTGAACGATGGAAATCAAATAATCTGGTTCGCCAATAGGGAGGGGCTTAAAAGCTATGCTACCAGTGGGCAATCAGAGTTTGATGTGTATAGTATGTTTCTTACAAAAGACAGTTGGGAAAAATTCAATATGAACAAGGAGGAATATGATTTGATGAAACTGATCGAAGAAGGCGATGAAAAGGAGGATGATAAATCGGATGATGAAGATGACAAAAAGAAAAAGAACAAAGAAAAGGACAAGAAAGAAGAAGCTGTAAAACCTCTTAAATTTGATTTTGAAGATGTTCGTGATCGCAAAGCAAGACTAACCATCCACTCCTCTAGACTATCGGATGCGGTCCTTTCCGAAGACGGTGAAAAGCTATATTATCTTACTCGTTTTGAGGACAATTTAAACCTTTGGGAGACTGAAATACGGACCAAAAGCACTAAAATGCTCGTGGAGTTAGATGCTAAATCCGGGAGTTTGCAGTGGGATAAAGAGCAGGAGAACCTATTCCTATTGGCCGATGGAAAAATTTCCAAGATTGATGTCAAGAAAGGAAAAAAAGAACCGGTAAAACTGAATGCGGAAATGGTTTTGGATGCCGATGCCGAGCGGAAGTATATGTTCGATCATATTTGGTTGCGTACGAACGGGATTTTTTATCACAGTAATTTTCATGGTATCGACTGGAAAGCCATGCGTACCGAATACGAAAAATACCTCCCACATATTGGAAATTCCTATGAGTTTGCAGAGATGGTTTCCGAACTTTTGGGGGAACTAAACGTCTCCCATGCCGGAGGGCGGTATGATGATGACATTGACAATGGCGATGAAACTGCATCCTTGGGAATTTTTATGGACTATAAACATACCGGTAACGGAATTAAAATTGCTGAGGTGATTAAAGGAGGCCCATTGGACAAGGCGAGCTTTGAGTTAAAGCCTGGGATGATTATTGAAAAGATTGATGGGGAAACTATTTTACCTTCCCGCGATGTCGCCAGTTATCTGAACAGAAGGAAAGGACAGTTTATGTTGTTGGATATTTTGGATGATAAGAATGTGAGAAAGCAAATCACGGTAAAACCCATTTCTCTTAATGATGAGGGAGGCTTGCTCTATACCCGATGGGTAAAGCAGAACGAGAAGGAAGTTCTAGAAAAAAGCAATGGAAGTCTTGGCTATGTACATATCCCGGGTATGAGCGATGGTCCCTACAGGACCATCTATGAAGAAATGATGGGTAAGTTTATGGATAAGAAAGCGGTTATTGTGGATACCCGTTTTAACGGTGGCGGTGATTTGGTCGCCGATCTGGCCATGTTCTTTACAGGTGTTCCTTTCCTCTCCTATGAAACCGAAGATAGGGTAGTTGGGGGCGAACCTACATCCAGATGGACGAAACCGACCTTGGCAATGTTCAATGAATCCATGTACAGTGACGGTTCTTGTTTTGCGAGTGGGTATGTGGATTTAAAAATTGGTAAGACCGTAGGGATGCCCGTTCCCGGTACCTGTAGTTTTGCGGGTTGGGAACGCTTGCCCAACGGAGGTGTTTGGGGCGTTGTTCCCGTAAGTGCTAAAAATAAGGCTGGGGAGTGGATGGAAAACAACGAAACCAATCCGGAGATATTGGTTAAAAATCAACCTGAGGTAATCGCTAAAGGTCGCGATGAGCAGTTGGAACGGTCTATTGAGGTGTTGATGAAGGAGGTGGACTAAACGAGTAGGGAGTACTGATAAATTCATAGTTGCATCCTATTTACGTTGAGTTATAAAATTCTAGTTTTATAATTGAACTTTAGATTTAAATATTTCAATGTTCCGGATGTTGTATTTTAAACCGAAAAATAAAAATTAATAGATAATTGCTTCTGTATCTTGCCTTTATAAATTTTGATTATGAAAATAAACTTATTGTCTTGTGATGCACAAAGGCCAGATAAAAAAGGAATCGCCAATTGCATTACCGAGATTTCATCTCATGATAGCAACTCTTTGTCCGCCGAACTAACAAATATATTGTTAGAAGGAGACGCTGTAGAAATTGAGGTGGACGATAAAAACTCTGCCTCTGCTTTACGAACTTTACGTAAATTAAATATTGATTATGAAATAATAGAATGAATTTAACCTTACCATCAACTACTTCTTATAAATCTTCCCGTCTTTCATCACAAAAACGACCTTTTTTATACTGGCAATGTCCTTTAGGGGATGACCCTCAACGGCAATGATATCCGCAAGAAATCCTTTTTCCAGTTTCCCCAGCTTATCCAAGTGAAACATGTTGGCATTTCGTGAAGTAGCAGAGACGAGCACATCTAGCGGTTTCATCCCGTATTCCACCATAAGTTCCATTTCCCTATAATTTTCTCCGTGGGTAAAAACACCCACATCTCCGCCAAAAACAATCGGCACTTCGGATTCCAAAGCCAGTTTAAAAGAGGCCTTTTTCTTGGTAATGCGTTCGGGATTGGGGTCAATTCCCTTTTTCCATCCACGGTATTGCGATATGGCGTCACCCGCTGCCAGGGTAGGGCAAAAGCCTATTCCGTTGTCTTTCATCAGTTTAAAGATTTCTAACGTCCCGCCGTCCCCGTGCTCAATAGTTTCCACACCACCGTTGATGGCGCGCCGCATCCCTTCTGGAGTGCTGGCATGTGCAACTATATATTTTCCAGCGCTCTTTGCTGTGGCTACCATGGCGTCTATTTCTTCTTGCAGAAACGTAGGTTGCGAATCCGCTCCGGGCGTCCAGCGGTAATCCGCATATATTTTTATAAAGTCGGCCCCATTCCCCAATTGTCGCCTAACGGTCTCAATTACATTGGGCACGCCACTGGCCGGTTCTGCTCCTAATGGAACTTGAACGCCATCATGAAATCCCTTTGGTCCGTAAGCCCCCGTGGCAACTATAGCCGGACCTGCTACCAATAGTCGTGGCCCGGGAATGATTTCGTCCTCAATGGTTTTCTTCAGGTAAACATCTGTATAACCCGCACCTTCCGCCCCTAGATCACGCATGGTCGTTACTCCGGCCATCAGTGAGTTTTTTGCATGTACGGTGCCTCGAATCGCTCGTTCTACCGAGGATTCTTTTAGCACTTGGTCGTTCCAATCCGTTTCATTGTACGGATGTAAAAGCAAATGGGAATGCCCTTCTATGATTCCGGGCATCAGGGTTTTTCCCGTTAGCAGTATTTCTTTTGTGCCTTTTGGAGTTTTTAAACCGGATGCCGTTCCTGCATAGCTGATGGTATTTCCCTCAACCAGTATTACCCAATTCTCATGCATTTGGATGCCGTCGAAAATACGGTCCGGGATCAATAGGGTTTGCGCTATCGTAGAAGTAGTTATCCAGAAAAGGGCAAGCGCGGAACATACTTTCATTTAAATTATTTTTAGAGGTTAGGTTTTTTTCTGTGTTCGGTACCCTGCTCGTAAGCATAGGTCAAACGGATCAGAGTGGGTTCGGAATACATGCGGCCCAAAAATTGAAGTCCGGCCGGAAGATTTCCAGAAGTGAAGCCCATAGGTACTGTAAAGCCCGGTTGTCCCGTATGGGGTGCGATAATTTGGCTGTTATCACCACGATATTCCTCTTGAAAATTTGCAATTGTCGCTGGTCTATTATTCCAAGAAGGGTAAATAATGGCATCAAGTTCCAGTTCGTCCATCGTTGTTTCAATGGCCTCCCTAAATGCAATATTAAGCACATCGGTATATGTATTTCCACACGGAATACCGTTACGACCGTTTTTTGCATCCCTGTTGCGCACTAACCGCTCCGAAACAAAGGTTTCAGCAGGCCCCAACCTTATAATATCTTCTAACGTTGAAAGGGTGTCGTTCTTTACGTACTCGGCCAAATACGATTCAATGTCTTGCCTAAAGGTATTGCACCATTGATTCCGTCGTAATGAATCAAAATCTGGAATAATTAAGGAATCTATGACCGTGGCGCCCAATTTCCCTATATCAAGAATAGCCCTATTGAAAAGGGATGTGATTTCGGAATCAGGATTGTCATCGCTTAGTTCCCTAAGTACTCCTATCCTCGCATTTTTAAGTCCATTGGTATCTAAATAGCGCATATAGTCGGTTTCCTGTTTGCCCTTAGCATAGAACGTAATGGAATCTTTGGGGTCTAAACCTGAAATTAGGTTCAGGGTACGAGTGGCATCTTCCACGGTTCGGCACATGGGTCCGGCAATATCATTACGTAGGTATAATGGGATAATCCCAGCCCTACTGGTTAGCCCCATGGTGCTACGAAAACCTACCAGGGCATTGTGGGAGGCCGGACCACGAATTGAATTTCCAGTATCTGTTCCCAAACCAATGACCCCAAAATTTGCAGCTATTGAGGCACCTGTTCCCCCACTGGAACCTGCAGGAACATAGTTTGTGTTGTATGGGTTCTTAGTGGTTCCATGCGTAGAACTCGTGGTGTGCATGGGACTAAATGCCCATTCTGCCATGTTCGACTTAGCGATGATAATGGCACCGGCATCCATTAATTGCTGTACCATGGTGGCATTATTATCGGGTACAAAATCCTTTAGGGCCAAAGATCCTCCCGTGGTGGGCATACCTTTGGTATTAAAGTTATCCTTCACGATCATTGGAATACCGTGCAAAGGTCTCAGTTTGCCGGTGGACTTGAACTCCTCGTCAAGTTTCTTGGCAACGTCCAGGGCATTTGGGTTTATGTAAGTAATGGAATTGATAAGACTGTCCTTGGCCTTGATGCGCTCCAAGTAAGCCGACGTTAAAGCTTCAATGTCGTAGGTGCCGTTCTTATAATTTTCATGTATTTCCGCAATCGTAAGTTCGGTAAGATCAATTACTGCTGAATGCTTTGATACAGGTTTTTCTTCTTTGCAACTTAAGATGCATAAAAGTAGCAGTAGGAGTAAAGGAATTCTGTTCATAGTCTTTGTCTAGTTATTGTTTTGCATTAACCATTACTAAAATGCATTAGTTATTGCTGGCATTTCTTGCGATTGTGGCCAATTTCTCATCAATTTCTATTTTTGAAATCCATTTTCCATGGCGCATGACACCAGAAATCTGTTTTAAAGCCTTTAAATCCTCTAAAGGATTGGCATCCAACAAGACCAAATCTGCATCTAGTCCTTCTTTTATTTCTCCAAACTTGTCCTGCATTTCAAAGAAAATGGCTGGGTTTACGGTTCCCGATTTAAGAATTTCCAAAGGGGACATTCCCGCACCCAACATCCCCTGAATTTCATGATGTATGGAAAAACCGGGCACGTTAAACAGCTGCGGGGCATCGGAACCGAGTAACATGCCGTATCCGTTCTCACTCAGTTTTTTTATCAGTTGTTTTCTTATCGAATCAAAGCGTTGCCATTGCTCCTCATTAAAATCTTCTTGAGCCATATAACGGTCTTTGGTACTTTTCCAGTTGGCCAAGGTGGCACTGGGCATATATTTCATTTCCGGTTGTTTTAAGAGTTCGTCTGCAGAAATAGGGGCGAACCAGCGCTCAAAAAGGCTCTGCGTGGGAACGATCCATACCTCGTTCTCTTTAGCCATTTGAACCAATTCATCAATGCGCTCCATTTCGGCCAAGGGTGTAAAGGCATACCCGAAGAAACCATTTTCTGTTTTATTCACATTTTCGGACTCAGGCACTAAGCCTTCTAAAAATCCGTCTACATGGTCTATGGAGGCGTACTTGCTTTTTAAAGCGTGGCGAATACCCACATCCACAGGAACGTGGCCGGAAAACGGAATTTCCACTTCCTTTGCCGTCTTTACAATTTGGTCAAAAATTTCTAATTGAATGCCGGGGTGAATTTTTAAAAAGTCATAACCATCCTTTTGATAGGCCGTTACTTTTTCCTTGGCTTCTTCAATACTTGTAACTGAGTTCCCATTTAAAGACGGACTGGACGTGAAAATTCTCGGACTCACAATTTCTCCCTTTGCTGCTTTCTTTCGTAATTCCAAATGGAGCGGATCGCCTAGCATACCACGGATGGTGGTAATACCGTTGGATAGGTATAGAAATAGGGTTTCTTCAATTCGTTTGGTATCTGTCGTGGGCGGAGGAATATGAGCGTGCATTTCTGCCAAACCTGGAATCATATATTTACCGGTTCCATCTATAGTCGTCGTATAGTTATTGACGTTTTCCTGGACGGTCGAGATTTGTTTTATTTTACCGGAATCGATGACAACATACTGGTTTTCGAGGATAGTTCCGTCCTTCACATCAACAATATGTGCGTTTGAAATCAATATAGCTGTAGGACTTATTTTTTCTTGTGATTGGCCGCAGGAGGCCAATACTAGGAGGAATATAAGGAAGCTTATTTTTTTCATTTGAGGTTATTTTTGAGCCAGATTAAAGATAACTGTTTTAATTTTCAATGGTTATTGAAAAAAGGAATTCGTCCTCTAAAAGGAGTAATTGTCTTGTAATTTTTTTTCGACTATTCGACTAAAACATCGTCCAACAATTCCTGGAGCCCGTCATTATCCAATACTATATCTCCCTTGATTACCCAAGCGATTTTCTTCGTATTGGAAATGTCTTCCAAAGGATTTGCTTCCAAAAGCACCATATCACTTATTTTGCCTACTACCACTGAACCATAATCTGACTCTTGTTTTAGAAATTTTGAACCGTTATATGCCGAAGTCTGTAAGGCCTCTAACGGAGAAATTCCAGCATTTACCAGTGCTTCCAATTCTTGGTGAAGAGAAATACCCGGATACGTGAAGGAGTTGAAAGCACCGCTGTCCGAACCGGCCAATAGTCCTACACCAGCGTCATTTAATGACTTTGCCAATTTTACAAAGAAATCGTCCAAATCCTTTCTGTCTTGAACGGCCTTTTCCGTGGCATTCAACACCCGATTGATACGACCTTGGTAAGTCTTTCGTATTCCATCTGTCATGTATTGTAAGTAGTGGTCTTTGCTATGGTCTATTTCATCCAAATAGCTTAAGACGTTGCCAATATGGAGGCTGGGGACCACATATACATTATTATTCTTAAGACGGGCAAAGGTGCTTTGTGCAGTTGAATCCTGGTAACTCGCCATTAGCGCCGGCATGGCGTCCCAAAAGCCCATTTCATTGTTCGCCAATCGTTTTGTGATTTCCTCTTCCTTTGCAGAGCAACCCTTCATGACATAATATAAATGCTCTATCGCGTCAATTCCAGCTGCTATGGTTTCGTCAAGGGTTACCGTAAACGGCATATGTCCAGAGGTAATTAATCCTCGTTCTTCGGCTGCTTCAATGGTTTTTAAGTAGTTTTCTCCGGCCAATCTGCTTTCATACAGTTTTACAAAATCGACAGGAATACTTTGTAGGGAATCCAAAGCTTTGGTTATGTCCTCTTCGTTTTCAACTTCCAAAGAACCGGCCCAAGTGGGGTCGGGACCATCTATTTTGGGTCCAGAGGTAAAGATGTTTGGACCGGTGAGCGCACCGGCCTTAATTTCTTTTTTCCATTCCATAACGGACGGGGTCAAATCACCTCCGGCATCACGCACCGTCGTGATTCCGTTGGCCATAAATAAATTGAGGAAGTTTTTGTTGGCACCGATTAAACTATCGCCGCCCCTAAAATGAACATGGTTATCCCAAAAACCGGGAAGAATATATTTACCGGTTGCGTCAATGCTATTTTTTGCTTCAAAACTTGAATCGTCATCTATATCGGTAATTTTTTGAATACGTCCATCAGAAATAAAAATATGTCGTAATTCCATATTTCCAGTCTGTAGGTCTATGATATTACCATTACGCACGACAATATCGTAAGTTTGGATTTTTTCTTCCGAACAGGAGCAGAGTATCAGAATAGAAAACAGAATAAGGCTTAAGAGAGGTTCTTGGATTTTCATCCTAGAAAATTAAAGATAATTATCGGTTTATAAACCTTCGTATACCAATAAACACCCCTATAAAAAGAGAATAACCAATGAAAAATGGGACGATGTAATCTTTTAAATTGAAAGCTAGCATCAACCCAATAACCAATAATTGAAATCCTAGGCCAAAAGTGGAGACGGCCGTCATGAACCAATTGGGGAGTCTTTTGCTTTTTACGGCCTCACGGTCTAAATAGTGAATAATCCTGTCAAAAGTACCGTAGAAAAAAGTGTACAAGGCAAAAAGTACGTTCACGGTCTTTTGTTTCTCTCCCTTCATGGCTTTTGGGGGGTCATTCTCAAAAATACGGCTTGTGGTATCCCCATTGTAGCGGTTGCGAAGAATTACGTAATAGTAATTGTATAAGGTTCCCTGCAATTGAATTCCACAGAAAGCCAATAGCGTAAACAGGATGGAACCATCCGTGACGTACCAAATCGTAATTAACAATAACAAATTTAGTATGATATCCGAAACAGAGTCCAAATACCTTCCCGTGTAGCTCGGGGTTTCTTTAATACGTGCCAGTTCTCCATCTGCGGCATCCAAAACAGATTTTAGCACCAAAAAAAATGCGGTGGCCCAATAATAATGGTTTAGAATGCAGGCAATGGCCAGCAGCCCCGAAATTACGAAGGCAATGGTAACATGAATTGGAGTGAAGGAGGTGTTTTTAAGCGAATGTGCAATAACTTTCGCTATCGGTCTACCATAATCCGATAAGTCCAAAAATTGATTTTTCTTGGGTAATTTTGACATTTTAAAAGTAATCCAAGAGGAAAACCAATAACGGAAACACGCTAGCTTGGTACACCTTTTGAATTACATTGATACAAAAATAAGATTTAATTTACGAATGGGTATAACGGATTTACTCCGTTATCACTTTTCTATCCCTCATATCATATCTATCCCCACTTTGTAAAAAGTAGAATACATTTTCTTTTTTCGGCAGCGTTTTCAAATCGCTTCCTTCCCGTGACCAGAAAGTGCCATCATAAATTAATACGTTACTCTCGCCAATGACTTCAAATTCATTCCCCTGGACTACGATGGCGGTACTTTCATCAATCCCGATGCCCAATAGCTCCGGTCTGTTTTTTAGGATGTCGAACATATCGAACTGACGGTTCCTGGCCAGCACGTGTTGGTCAATGGCAATATTTTTTATATATCCGAAACCCTCTTCGTGATCGCCCATCATAATTTGATTGTTCTTGGTATCGCCCCTAGCCAAATAGGAACCTTGAATGGTTGCCCCTGCCGAGGTGCCACCTATAACACCACCTCGATTTAATAATTCCAGTAACAATTTTTCCGTTTGTGTGCCGTCATAAGCGTCAACCAAGCGCCATTGCCGACCTCCTCCGAACCACACCGCATTAGCACTCTTCAAAAGTTTGGTAAAACTGTCAGAATCGGCTTCGTCTTTATCATAAGTATGTAAGATGTGAACGTTGGTAGCGCCATAATTCTTTAATTGTTCGGCAAACCAAACGTTTTCCAAATCTATTTCTCCACCTGCCGCAGTTGGGATTACCACGATTGGAGCCTTTCTGCCACCCGCCAAGGTGATAAATTTTTCTGTTATTTCCGTGCCCATTCGGCCACCTCCCGCAATTACCAAACTACCCTTTTTAGGTCCGGTCGTCACAGCGTTACCTGGCAAATTTTGGCCATAAAAAATAGCTGAAGTAAATAGTAGGATAAGTATTTGTAAGTATTTAATTATCATATTTTTATAATTTTATTTGGACTAACGAGAGCTTTCTAAACGGTATTTTTGGTTTAATTCACAAAGGCGTACAATTTCTGTGATACGTTTTTGTCTGGTTACCTCCCTTTTGGCCTGATTAAGCCAGTAAAGATAACTCTTACGCTGGCCTCTGGTGAAGGCTTTATAATTTTTAAATGCTCGGGGATTTTTATCAAAAGCAACTTTTAAGTCTTGGGGAACTATACCATTTTCCACATCATCCAAGGCAGTCCAAGAACCGTTTTCCTTTGCAATTTTAATGGAGGTCAATCCACTCTCATGCATCAAGTCTTCTTTAAGTAGGCTCTTTATATAATTTTTATTGACTTTGCTCCACACACTTTTTGGTTTTCTAGGGCAGAAATATTGGCGTCGCTTTCCATCGCCAAGACTTTTTACCGTACTGTCTATCCATCCAAAACAGAGGGCTACTTTTACGGCTTCTTCCCATCGCATACTGTCATTTTCGTGCGCTAACTTATAGAAAATCAAATAAATTCCTTCGGATTTGTTATGATTTTCGTGTAACCAAATTCGCCATTGGTCATCGTTATTAAAATACAGTTCCTGAATTTTGGACATCGTACGGGTTTATTGGTGGATTATTCTTAAAAATACAACCTAATAAAAAAAATATTAAAATGTGTATGGAGTAATATGTATTTTTAGGGATTAAATAAATAGTTAACGGCAAAATTGTGCACATGAAAAAAGTTCTTCCTATTCTCATACTATTATTCACTCTTGTTCTTGCATCTTGTAGTAATGAAAGAGATGGCAAGCCTAAAATTTTGGTATTTTCAAAAACGATGGGTTTCAAACATGCCTCTATCCCAACAGGCATCGCTACCATTCAAAAGTTAGGTTCGGAAAACGGATTTGCCGTCGACACCACAAAAAATGCAGACTTGTTCAATGATGAAAATCTGAAACAATATTCTGCCATCGTGTTTTTGAGCACAACCATGAATGTATTGGACCATAACCAGGAAGCTGCCTTTGAAAGGTATATCCAATCTGGAGGAGGATTTGTGGGTATACATGCTGCTGCGGACTGTGAGTACGATTGGGGTTGGTACAATAAATTAGTAGGTGCACAATTTTTGAGTCACCCGGCAGGAACACCCGAAGCTAATTTTATTATAAAGGACAATAGTTTCATTGCCACGCAGCATTTTACCGATTCCGTTTGGACTAGGTCTGACGAAATCTATAACTACAAGAACATTAACCCGGACGTAAATGTAATTATGACGGTTGATGAATCAACGTATGAAGGAGGCCAAAATGGCGAAAACCATCCTTTTTCGTGGTATCATGAATTTGATGGTGGTAGAGCCTTTTATACCGGTGCCGGCCATACACAAGAAAGTTTTTCAGAAGAGCTTTTCTTAAAGCACATTTTGGGCGGTATTCAATATGCCATTGGAGAAAATCTGAATCTGGATTACAGCAAGGCCACTACACAGATACCACCGGAAATTGATAGGTTCTCCAAGGTGGTCCTTACAGAAGGAAAGTTCTTTGAACCCACCGAGATGACGGTTCTTCCTAATAACGATGTGCTTATCGGACAACGAAGGGGAGAAGTTATGCTATTTGATGCAGAAACCGAGGAGCTGACCGAAGTGGCCAAATTTGATGTCTATCACAAGACGTTGAATACTCCCGGCGTGAATGCCGAGGAAGGTTTAATGGGCCTTCAAAAAGACCCGGATTATTCCAACAACAACTGGATTTACGTCTTCTATGCTCCAACCGGCGATGAGTCCGTAAATCGCTTGTCCAGGTTCAAGTTCAAAGATGGTGTTTTTGATATGTCTTCCGAACAAAAGATATTGGATGTGAATTCTGACCGTGAAATTTGCTGTCATACAGGAGGTTCCATTGCCTTTGGTGGAGATGGACTTTTATATTTATCTACAGGTGATAATTCCACACCATTCAATGAAAAGGACGTAAAATATGTGAATAATGGTTTTGCGCCTTTGAACGATATACCGGGGCATTCACAGTACGATGCCAGGAGGTCTTCTGGAAACACAAACGATTTAAGAGGTAAAATTCTTCGTATTAAAGTTAAGGAAGATGGTACCTATGAGATTCCGGAAGGTAATTTATTTGCGGTAGGAACGGAAAAGACCCGACCCGAAATATATACTATGGGGCACCGTAACCCATATCGTATTTCCGTAGATTCAAAAAGAGGATATGTTTATTGGGGAGATGTAGGGCCAGATGCGCGAGCAGATAGCTTAGATACTAGAGGGCCAAGAGGGTACGATGAAATGAACCAGGCCAGACAGGCTGGTAATTTCGGATGGCCCTTGTTTATAGGGAACAATTTTGCGTACCGCGACTATAACTACGAAACGGGTGAATCTGGAGATGAATTTGACCCTGAGAATCCGATAAATGATTCTCGCAACAATACAGGATTAAGGGAGTTGCCCCCAGCGCAGGGAGCTTACGTTTACTATCCGTATGTGGAAACGAGTACTTTTCCTCAAGTTGGTACGGGGGAAGAAACGCCATGGCCGGACCTACTTACTATTCCGATGAATATCCGAACGGGGGTGGTTTGCCGAGTTATTACGACGGTAAGGTCATTATTTATGATTGGATGCGTGGTTGGATGATGGCCGTGAGCCTTTTTGAAGACGGAAGTTTCAACAAAATGGAGCCTTTTGCATCGGATATTAAAGTAAACAACCTCATTGATATGGAAATGGGTCCCGATGGTAGGATGTATCTTCTAGAGTATGGCAGCGGTTGGTTTACAGCTAATGATAATTCAGCTTTGAGCTATGTTGATTTTAATGGTGGTAATAGGCCTCCGGTCATAGATAATATGATTGTAGATAAAACTTCTGGGAAAGTGCCGCTTTCTATTAATGCCAAAGTGCAGGCTCATGACCGTGAGAACGATGCTGTTTCTTACTTATGGGATTTGGGTAACGGCGAAACCAAAGAAACCACGGAGCCGGAGATTTCTTATACCTATGGCACTGTGGGTGATTATAGAATTTCGGTAGTGGTTAAAGATGCTGGTGGAGAGTCAGCGAAAAGTGCGGCTACATCCGTCGTGGCAGGGAATTCACGACCTGAAGTGGATATCGCCATTAAGGGTGGAAATTCGTCATTTTACGTACCTGGCCAACCGGTAAAGTATGAAGTTAAGGTGACCGATGCTGAAGGTGGAGAAATTAACCCGGATAATATTTATGTATCGGTAGATTATTTAGAAGGTATGGATAAGGTGGCAATGTCTTTAGGTCATCAACAGGTCTCCGCAGCAGTTACAGGTAAGGCATTGACCCAAGCCATGGACTGCAAGACTTGCCATAAGGAAGCTTCAGCATCTATAGGCCCTAATTATATGGATATCTCTAAAAAATACAAGGGCGATAGGGATGCTATGGCCTACTTAAAAAAGAAAATTGTAGAAGGTGGCTCAGGAGTTTGGGGCGAGGTCATGATGCCTGCTCATCCAACTATAACTTCGGACGAGTCCCGGCAAATAGCAACTTATATTATTTCCTTGGCCGGAAGTGTAGGGCGCGGTAGAAAACCATCGCTACCGCCTTCTGGCAGTATTGCCGCCGAGGATAATAATCAAGGGAACTTGATGGTCCTAACGGCAAGTTATACCGATAATGGTTCTGAGGAAGGTGCTGTTCCGCTCACCGGTTCAAAAACCGTTGCCTTGGCAAGTAATACCGTGAAATTTTCAGCCGATACAAAAACACAGGATATGATGGCCGTTACCTACGGTGGTCAGGATTTACTTTTATTACAAGGAGAAAAAGGCTGGTTTCAATTGGAGGATATCGATTTAGCTGGTGTTAACGCTGTGGTTTTGACTGCAGGATGGCAAGAAGCCCCAAAGGCCTCTTATGAATTTGACATACGTTTAGATTCCCCGGATGGAGAACTTATTGGACAAGGTACTATGGCTGCTCCACCGGCAGGTAGCCCTGGAACCGCTATAGTCATTCCTTTAAGTGCCAAATCCAGTGGAAAGAAAGATATTTATATCTCTGGAAAAGTGGCTGAAGGTCAGGAGCCCTCAATGGTCGCTTTAATGAGTGCAACATTCAACTAGTCATCTTTTTAATAGTGAAAAAAAAGGCCCGCAGTAAAGTGGGCTTTTGTTCTTTATGGGAAACTGTTGGGTTACAGTTGGAGGCTAATTTGCTTAAATATCAATCATTTAACATCCAAACATTCAGAACTCGTATTTAGGACTTCAAAATAGTTGTTAGTCGAAATTTCTTAGTAGGTATGCTTAATTGTTATTAACTTTAAGTGACAACAGTATTTAGCACTTTACTTTTTATATGGGAACTTTTCTAAAAAAATATACTACCCTTACCAAGGCACTCACTTGTTTGCTGCTTTCCCTGTTTTTCGGAAGCTATTATTCGTGTCAACAAAATCCCTCTACTTCTGAAAGAGTAATTGCAAAGGCTGATTTACAAGGTATTCCGGAAAAAATAGATTTTACGTTCGACGTGAAACCCATTCTTTCCGATCGTTGCTTTAAATGTCATGGTCCGGATAAAAATGCGATTGAAGCCGGACTCTCTTTGAACAAAGCGGAAGACGCTTATATTGCACTTGGTGAACATAAGGACCGGTTTGCTATTGTTCCGAATCAACCGGATAAGAGCGAGTTGGTACATCGTATCTATTCTGAAGATCCGAATTTAGTAATGCCTCCCCCAGAATCCAATTTAGATTTATCTCCGAAAGAAAAAGCGATTCTCGAAAAATGGATTGCCCAAGGGGCGGAATATAAAGAACATTGGGCATTTATCCCGCCAGAGAAATCTAAGGTTCCTTCAGTTGATGGTGATGATTGGGGTGAAAACGAGGTTGACCGTTTCGTTATGGAAAAATTACAATTGAACGGACTTGCTCCATCTCCACAAGCGTCGAAGGAAAAGTTGATTCGTCGTGTATATTTAGACCTTACCGGACTCCCGCCAACTCCGGCACAGGTAAATTCCTTTGTGAAGAATGAATCACCTGAAGCCTATGAAAATCTTATAGATTCGTTGTTACAGACCATTGACTATGCAGAACATATGGCGGCGGAGTGGATGGATATTGCTCGTTATGCGGATACGCATGGTTATCAAGACGATTTTGAACGTACCATGTGGCCATGGCGGGATTGGGTTATCCACGCTTTTGATGAGAACATGCCCTATGACGAATTTGTTTCGGTTCAACTTGCCGGGGACCTCATGCCCGATGCCAATTTGGAAAAGATATTGGCCACGGGTTTCAATCGAAATCACAAGATAACTTTTGAAGGGGGAACTATTCCAGAGGAATACCATGTGGAATACGTAGAGGATAGATTACAGACCTTCGGAACCGCATTCTTAGGATTAACGCTGGAATGCGCCAGATGTCACGATCACAAATACGATCCTATAAGCCAAAAAGAACATTTTCAGCTTTTCAGCTTTTTTAATAACAACAAAGAGAAACAAACGGTGCCCTTGCCAAGTGAAACCCCGGAACCTTTCATTACGATTACAGAAAAAGAAGCAAACGGTGTTTTGAGCTTCATCAACTTACAAAAATCCAATAAAAAGGAAGTTCCTGTTATGGTAATGTACGAGCGCGAGGAGCAGAAGCCTGCCTTTATTTTAAACAGGGGTGTCTATGACCAACCAACCGACCAGGTCTTTCCGGACACACCTCGTTCTGTATTAACGTTCCCAGAGAGTTATCCAAAAAACCGCTTGGGACTTTCCAGATGGCTTTTCGACGCTGATAATCCGTTAACGGCTAGAGTAGTGGTAAACCGACTTTGGCAACGTATGTTCGGAACGGGGTTGGTAAGTACTTCCTATGATTTTGGAAATCAAGGTGCTTTGCCTTCCCATCCACAATTATTGGACTTTTTGGCCATTAAATTTAGGGAAGAGGGTTGGGACACCAAACGCATGCTACGCTACATAGCCCTTTCTGCTACCTATAAACAAACTTCGGTGACTACCCCGGAGCTTTTAGAAAAAGACCCGGCCAACAAATGGTTAGCCCGAGCTACTCGTTTGCGCCTCACGGCCGAGATGATACGCGACCAAGCTCTGGCCATAAGTGGATTATTGTCTAAAGAAGTTGGAGGCCCAAGTGTTAAACCCTACCAACCGGAGGGCATTTGGGAGGAAACTACAGGTGGTGGTGGCGGTAGTACCGCTAGGTATGTGCAAAGTACAGGTAAAGATTTATACCGAAAGAGTTTGTATACCTTTTGGAAACGTACCGTTCCGCCACCAAGTATGATGACTTTTGACACCTCTTCCAGGGATTTATGTTCCGTAAAGCGCCAAGAAACGAATACGCCGCTACAGGCTCTTGTGCTGTTGAACGACCCCCAAATTATTGAAGCATCCCGGGCATTGGCTACGGTTACACTGAATAAATACCCTAAGGAAGTGGAGAAACAAATTTCTTATGTTTTCCAAAAAGCTACTTCCCGCTTGCCGGATACGGAGGAGCTTAACATGCTGAGGGAGCATTATGAGGACATGAAGGTCAAAATGGACAACGGGATTATAGAAGCATCGGAGTACAACAGCATAGGTGAATTTAATGCGGAAATGGACGTTACGGAGAAGGAGTTGGCATCTCTGTCCTTGGTAGTACACACGATTTTAAATTTGGACGAAAGCATCACCAGAGGTTAACTATGAGCGAAAAGAAAATATTACAAGAACGATCACTATTGTTGAACAGAAGGTCCTTTTTAGGTAAGGCGGCCTTGGGTGCAGGTTCTGTGGCATTGGCGTCATTACTGGGTCAGTCCTTTTTTAGGAAGGATGAGAACGGCATCATTACCAAGGCTAATGATTTTGGTGGAAACAATGGTATGATGGGTGACTTGCACCATGCCTCCAAGGCGAAAAGAGTCATTTACCTTTTTCAGAGTGGTGGTCCATCGCAACTCGAATTATTCGATTATAAACCTACGCTTATCAAACGAAGGGGTGAGGAACTTCCGGAATCCATTCGCAACGGACAACGTTTAACGGGTATGACCTCCGGACAGGATAGTTTTCCATTGGCAGGCTCTATATTCGATTTTAAACAATATGGTAAGAATGGCACCTACATCAGTGATCTGTTACCTTATACGGCAAAGATGGTAGATGAACTGTGCATCGTAAAATCGATGTACACCGAGGCGATAAACCATGACCCGGCCGTTACATTTTTTCAAACAGGCTCCCAACAACCCGGTCGCCCTAGTATGGGCTCTTGGTTGAGCTACGGTCTAGGCAGTGAGAATAAAAATTTACCCGCTTTCACAGTATTACTTTCCAGAGGTTCTGGGAGACCCAACGGTCAGCCGTTATATACCCGATTATGGGGTAACGGATTCCTTCATTCCCTGCACCAAGGTGTTCAGTTCAGGGCGGCTAAAGACCCTGTTCTCTATTTGAACGACCCCAAGGGGATGACCAAGGAAGGAAAAAGGGCAATGTTGGATAAACTGGCACAACTTAACGAAAAACAATTTACCGAATTCGGTAATCCGGAGATACAGAGTAGAATTGCCCAGTACGAAATGGCGTATAAAATGCAAACCTCCGTACCGGAAGTAATGAGAACAGATGATGAGCCCGATTATATTTACAAGATGTACGGTGCCGATGCAAAGATTCCCGGGACCTACGCGGCCAATTGTCTTTTAGCGAGAAGATTGGCGGAACAGGACGTGCGTTTTATACAGCTTTATCATATGGGTTGGGATCAGCACGACAACTTGCCGGGCGCCATAGAAAAACAGGCCAAGGATGTAGATCAAGCTTCGGCGGCCCTTGTAGCCGATTTGAAACAACGGGGATTGCTAGAAGATACTTTAGTAATTTGGGGAGGTGAATTTGGCAGGACCAATTATTCCCAAGGACTACTCACCGATACCAACTATGGAAGGGATCATCATCCCAGATGCTTCACCATGTGGATGGCGGGCGGTGGCATCAAACCTGGTATGGTGTATGGGGAGACCGATGAGTTTGGTTATAATATTGTAAAAGACCCCGTACATGTCCATGATTTCCAAGCCACAATGCTACATTTATTGGGAATTGACCATGAGAAACTAACGTACAAATACCAAGGAAGAAGATTCCGCTTGACCGATGTGGAAGGTCACGTACTAAATGATTTATTGGTTTGATGCATAGGAGAACCTTCATCAGAAACAGTAGTATTTTATCAACCGGCATCATTAGTGGTCTGGCACAAGCCCAATCGTTTATGAAGTATAAAGATGCAATCATAGGACATAATTCCCATCAATATAAAATAGATCTGGATTGGGGAGCGTTGAATTCCGAGTTCTATCCAGTGAACGACTGCCATGAGATGGTGCAGGATTCACGAGGAAGAATTCTTTTATTGACCAATCACACCAAAAATAACGTCATCGTTTACAATAAGTCCGGTAAACTTTTGGAAGTATGGGGAACCGATTATCCGGGGGCACATGGATTGACCTTAAACGTTGAAAATGGCGAGGACGTACTATACATAGCGGATAACAATCGGCATGAAGTCATAAAAACCACTATTGACGGAAAGGTCATGCAGATATTTCAGTATCCTAAAGAATCGGGAAAATATAAGAGCAAAGAAAGTTATGTGCCAACGGAGACCGCAATTGCGCCTAATGGCGACGTTTACATCGCGGATGGGTATGGGGAACAATACATCATGCATTACAATGCAAAAGGTGAACTCCTCAATGTTTTTGGAGGAAAAGGGGAAGAAGACCATCATTTTGACAACGCCCACGGAATCTCCTTGGACACGCGGGACACTTCAAACCCTACCTTGCTCATTACGGCACGCCAACAAAACAAGCTAAAGCGCTTTAGTCTAGCGGGTGAATACTTGGATTCAATTGATTTACCCGGGGCTTATATCTGCAGACCAGTAATACACGGGAGTGAAGTTTATTTGGCCACTATTTGGTCGGGCGACGGTTCGGAAGGGACAGGGTTCATCAGTGTTCTTAACGCTCAAAACGAACTCATATCAGCACCCGGAGGTTGCACACCGGTGTACCAGGACGGCCGTTTAAATCCGATGTATCAAACTTTAAAAGTCTTTCAGCATCCGCATGATGTGTGTGTCGATGAGGATGAGAACCTCTATGTGGCGCAATGGAATTCTGGAAAGACCTACCCGATAAAGTTATATCGTGTTTAATGCAAAATAGGATGCGCTACATATTTTGTATATGTCTTCTCCTGTTTTCTTGTGAAGAAGAAAAAGAGGGGAGTTTTGCATCAGCGGAGATTTTCCAGTTGGCACCGCCAATAGTGCAAATCGATTCCCTGCTATTCGCTAAATCGGCCCGATTGGAGGCAAAATTTGACATGCCCGAGGCCATTATCAGATACACGGAAGACGGAAGTGAAGTTACGGCAACGTCCCAACCCTATACGCAGCCCATTCAGGTGACCAAAACTTCTGAATTTGCTTTTAGGGTATTCCATCCTCAATACCAAGAAAGTCAGGAGATACGCACCCAGTTACTGCGCATAAAACAAAAAGTATCGGATGCGAATATTTCAATAAACCCGGCGGCTCATCCAAATTATCCGGGACAAGGAGCTAGGAGTTTGGTAGACCTACAGAAGGGCACGACCCAGTTTAGGGCCGGAAACAAGTGGTTGGGTTTTCAAACTAACAAGGTAAAGTTCCTAATGGATTTTAAGGATGAAATTCCTGTTTCCAACCTTATCCTTAGCACACTCAACGACCATGGTTCTTGGATATTTATGCCTCGGGCAATTCGGGTCTTTTCCAATACAAAACAAATTGGTGAGCTTTTGGTAAAAGCACCGACGCAGGGAGCGCCGAAGCAAATGGAACTTTTAGATGTTCCTGTTGTTAACGGAGCTTATAAGAATGTAGAAATTCAGATAGATTTGATGGAAACCATTCCAGAATGGCATCAGGGTAAAGGAACGATTCCCTTCTTTTTTATTGATGAAATAGTAGTACAATAAGCATGACATATTTGGCTATAAATATTGGAAATTTTCACCCCGTACTGGTTCATTTGCCTATTGGGATTATAGTTTTCGCTTTTGTTCTGGAAATTTACCAGCGGTTAAGACCAAAAGAAAATCTAGCCAGTGTCATTAAACTGGCCCTCGGGTTTGGAGCCATAGCTGCCTTGGCCTCCATTGGTACCGGACTCTTATTGGAGTCCAACGGGGCCTATGACGAAACGCTATTGTTCCGTCATAAATGGATGGCCATAAGTTTAACGGCCGTAACCATCTTTTTGTTCTTCGCCAAAACTGCCAAACAAAAATGGGCAGGCCAATCCTATTTTCCCTTGTTCATTACGGCTAACATCATGCTCATCTTGGCCGGACACTGGGGCGGTAGTATGACCCACGGGGAGGACTTTTTGACTAAAGTGAACACCAAAGAAATTATTATAGAAGATGTGGATAAAGCGCTGGTGTACAACGATATTGTCCAACCTATTTTTGATAGAAAATGTGTGAGCTGTCATAACGCCAAGAAAGCAGAGGGTAAACTATTGCTTACTTCGCAGACCGAATTTCTTGCGGGTGGGGAGTCGGGAAGTATTTTAGACTCGGTTGATGCGGGCAAGCCTTTGCTGGCGCACCGTATGACCCTACCTTTGGAAGATGAGGAGCACATGCCGCCCAAGGGAAAGGTACAACTTACACCCAATGAAATTGACTTGATACACTGGTGGTTAGAAAATGACAATTGTTTTAATTGTATTACGTCGGATCTAGAGCGCAGTAAAAAAATACAAAGCCACCTGAACGATTTAGAGGCTGACACCTCTACGAGGGCTTTGCTGGCAAAGAACTTGGAACCTGTCCCGGAGACCTGGCCAGCGCTCTTAAGCTCGGTCGGTATATCGGCTTACCCCTTAAAAAAGGGTAGTCCGCTGTATATCGTGAATTTATCCAACCGAAAAGACCTTCAAGAAAACTCTTTTTCCCTTTTAGAGGACTACGCAGAACATATTGTGGAGCTCAACCTTGGGAACACCAATTTTAACGACACTTTGGTTCCGGTCCTATCGGACTTTGAAAACCTTACGAAACTTCAATTACAGAACACGCCCATTACCGATAAGGCGATGGAGGAAGTCCGGAAACTGGACAAGTTGGAATCGCTAAATCTGTACGGTACAGGGGTTAGCAATGCCGCGCTGGATGTGCTCGAGCAAATGCCTAGCCTCCAAGACCTGTATTTATGGCAGACGGAGATTACGGACGAGGGTATTAATTCATTCCTGGCCGAACATGCCAATATAGCAGTGCATACCCTAGATGAGGATTTATTTGGGGAGACGGAATTACTACCTCCCACCATCATTGCCGATTCCGATTTTTTTAAAAATGAATTGAAGGTAGAAATGAGCTACCCCTTTGATGATACCGCCATTTATTATACCTTGGATGGCTCCATTCCCGATTCTACCTCCACAGCTTACATAGCGCCAATTGTATTAAAGAATACCACAAATGTTAATGCCATTACGTACAAAAAAGGTTGGGGGCAAAGCGAGGTGGTCTCCGCCAGCTATAAAAAAAGTACGATGGATTATGAGGGGATTACTTTGAACAAACCACCTAATGAAAAGTATAAAGCCCAAGGAGGGAACACCCTAATTGATTTAAAACGGGGTTCCGGTAATTTTGTGGATGGGAATTGGGTAGGGTACGAGGGTACTCACTTCAACGCAACGCTGGCCTTGGGAGAAAAAAAGGAAGTCAGCTCCGTGTCCGTAGGTGCGCTATCCGCTCCGGCGAGCTGGATTTTCTATCCCACAGGTTTTAAGGTGTCTGTCTCGGATGATGGGAAAAATTTTAAGTCCTGGCATACCGAAAAACTTCCGGAACAAAAGCCCTCTTCCCTTGTGGAAAAAAGCTTTTTTGACCTTAGTTTTCCTGCTACTACCGCTAAATATGTACGGGTAGAGGTAAAGAGCATCCTAAAAAACCCTTCATGGCATCAAAATCCCGGAGGGAAAAGCTGGTTATTTGTTGATGAGATTGTCGTCAATTAGTGAGCTTATGGAAGGAGGGTTTACGCAATATTTTAGGCCGATTTGGTTTAATGGCGGGGATTGCGCAGCGCAGAAAAAAAGGACGCTTAGCTGAATGTGCTTACACGGGTATATGAAAAGTGGTGACTTCTAGGTACTAATTTTTCTGGCTTCCACTGATTATAACTACATGGTTTAATTTTCGTTTTAGTAATCACTCCGCAATTTTAAACACGTTGTTGTGTGGTGTTTTTTTATTTTCGATAATAAATTCATTGTATAATCATTATCCTTCATTTTTGATGAATAAAATTGGGGATTACTAATTATTTTTTTCAACTCAGGAATATTTAAATCTTGTGAGCAATAAAATGCTTCTACTAATCTCAACCTTTGATAAGGGTTGAATTCTTTTCTAAGAATAGATTTATCTATAATATTTTGAAATGTTAAAGAATCGACAATCCTTACTGTTTTTAAAATTCCTATAGTTTTTGCAATTTGTATTATTTTTTGAACGAAATTTAATGAAGGTAATTCATCAAAAATATCCTCTCTGTAGTTTCTCTTTACAATTCTTAATTCCTTTAATAATTGAACATCAGGTTGTTTTATTATTCCTTGATTTTTTAGTCTGTTTAAAAGACTCATAAATGAAAATTCAAAAATCCCATTTTCTGCATTTTTAAATACTAAATAATTCCTCAATCCAACATAAAGACTATCACAAAACCAAGCTAAACCTAAATTTGTTTTTGGAACTACTTTAAGTATGTCAAAATAGTTTTCACAATCTTGAATGTCTTCATTGTAGTTGTTCTTTGGATTAAATTCATTTAATATATTATGCAATCTGTTTTGGTTGTCTATAATTATTTTAGACTCGTTTTGTAAGTGTTTAATGAATAAACTACCATTATCTGATATATATTTAAGCTTCGAGTATGTGTAATAAGAGATTGACCAATCATCTTTTGAATACACTGTCTTTAATTTCTCTAAAGTCTCAAAATCACTAGCTACAACTAATAAGTCTCTATCACTATATTTATCAAAATCTTCTCTTAGAGAGCTGCCAAAAATTGCTATACTATAATTCTTCATTTTACAAAACGATTTATTAATACTGTAATTAAAAAACTCAAAAGAATAAATCCGGAAAAACCTTGTAAGGTTAGCATAGACATTCCAAAATCTGTTTTAGGTTGAAATTGAGAATCTACTAGTTGTGTCATAGCATCTGCTGTAAAGAATATATTCGCAACAGGACTAATCTTTTCAGACTGAAAAGATGCAATAGCAAAGTCTTTTACGTGAAATCCATATTCACACCAATATTTTATATTAATAAAATAGAATATGCCATAAATAACCAAAAATGTCGCAATAAAGCTTCTAAGACGTAAACCATAGCCAAATATCCATCGATACAGGAAGTTAGGAAAGTATTCGACAGCAAATTCCCACTCATTTATTTTATATGGTTGATTTTTAAAGTACTTACTTCGTGTTAATCGCCCTTGCCACTTTTTGAAGTAGTAGTTGGCAACTCTGGCAAATTCTGATTGTTCTTCATCTCTTGAGTTATCTAGTAACTGTTGAAATAAATGGACAGCAAGATTTGATTTTTCTATATCCTTTCTTTCATAGTTTTTCTTGAAGCTAACTGGGTCTATATAGGTTTGTTTTATACTAATTTGATGTGTATTAACATTCTTAAATGTACATTGATGAAATTGACACTTAACAATTTGAGAGCCAATGAATAGACAATCTTCAAAATGGCATAGTGTAAAGTCAATATTCTTTAGCCTGGTTTTTGTAAAACTTACATTAATGAAAGTTTTTCTTTGAATTTTGTATCTAGGATGCGGTTCATCATTCTTTAAAAAGTCAGGTCGATAAAGAATATCTCTAATTTCTCCTCGCTCACCTGAAACAATTGACTTAAAATCAGACGGTTTTTTAACCTCCTTGGGTTCTCCATTTAATTTAAAAAAATTGTCTAACATATTTTTGATTCAGTTTAAATGCCGCGCAACAATTGAATATGATCATTGATCATATCTCTATTATAGATTTATCGCCAGTTATTTGCATCCGAAACGAATACGATTCGCTTATTCTGCTTGAAGCTCTTTTTTATTTACATAAAAATTTCGGTCCACTTTAAAAGTCGCCGCATTCGGGTCCGCTTGCTCCGTCTGCCATTCTGTTGTTGGGTTTAACCATAATGGCTCCTCATCAACAAAGACCCTTAAAGGCATATCAAAACCATCAACTACGTTCGTATAGCGGTATTTGATGATGTTACCATCTTCCATTTGATATTCGAACAGAGGGATTTGGGTCGTACGCAAATACTGGTCAAATACTTTGGACAAATCTCTCCCGGATTTTTCAGAGATATAGTTTTCAATCTGTTGCGAAGTAACGGTTTGGTGGTAAAAGTCCTTATTTAAACCACGTAGTATTTGTCGCCATTTTTCGTCGTCATCGATTATTTGTCGTATGGTGTGCAACAGATTGGCTCCCTTGGGATACATGTCCCCACTACCTCTTTGGTTTACGTTATAGGTCCCTATGATCGGGCTTTCGTTCTTTATATTGCTCCTAATACCAATGGCATAATCCGAGCCGGCTTCCTTTCCGTAGTGGTAGTCTACATAAAGCGCCTCGGAATACGTGGTAAAACCCTCATGTACCCACATATCCGCAATATCTTTATAAGTAATGTTGTTGGCGAACCATTCGTGCCCGGCCTCATGAATAATGATATAGTCAAACTTAAGCCCCCATCCGGTACCGGATAAATCCCTGCCCAAATAACCCTTTTGAAACTGATTGCCATAGGTTACGGAACTTTGATGTTCCATTCCTAAATAGGGCACTTGTACCAGCTTAAAACTATCCCTGTAAAAAGGGTAGGGCCCGAACCAATGCTCAAAGGCTTTCATGAGTTTTGGAACGTCGGTAAATTGTTCTTTGGCCTTTTTCAGGTCGTCTCGCAGTACGTAGTAGTCCAAATCCAGCACACCATTTTCGCCTTTGTATTTTTCTTCAAAGTGAACATAGTCCCCAATATTTACATTCACCCCATAATTGTTGATGGGATTGCTCACGAACCAATGGTAGGTTTTGGTATTGGTGTCTTCTGCTATCTTTCGGAGGCGCCCATTGGCAACGCTTATTAAATTCTTAGGTGCTTTTACGCTAATGAGCATACTGTCCACCTCGTCGTACATATGATCTTTATTGGGCCACCATACACTAGCACCCAAACCTTGGCAGGATGTGGCAATGAAGTATTTTCCATTTTCGTCTTTTTTCCACGAAAATCCACCGTCCCAAGGTGCCCGTACCGCTTCTTTTGGTTTACCGGAATAATACACGATTATTTCGTTAAAATCGCCTACTTTCTGTGGCTTTTCCAACTTTACAAAATGCGCGTTCACCTTGGATTCAAAATTCAACGTTTTGCCATCTTGCGTCACTTTTTCAATTTGTAATGGCGGCTGTAAATCTACCTGAAGTACTTGTTCCTCGTTCAGCACTTTATAGCGGATGGTATTGCTACCTGTTATGAATTTTTCATCCGGTTTTACCTCAATATCCAAATGGTAATAGTTTAGGTCCCACCAAGCGCGTTCCGGGGTAATGCTTCCACGGAGGGTATCCTGTTCCGTAAAGTTTTGGGCGTGTACCAAACTCACCGACAGGAACA
The DNA here is from genome assembly GCF_027474845.2 of Maribacter aestuarii. Classification (NCBI taxonomy): domain Bacteria; kingdom Pseudomonadati; phylum Bacteroidota; class Flavobacteriia; order Flavobacteriales; family Flavobacteriaceae; genus Maribacter; species Maribacter aestuarii. The sequence continues at coordinate 112,858 of NZ_CP107031.2, read as the reverse complement.
TCATGACAGTTGCAAATAAGCCTTTTTTCATACCATATACGTTTTTTGTTCTCGAACAATTTTCAAGTTTAGCTTAGTAAATTGAAAATTACTCGAACTGATATTTATTTACCTGAAAACCCCATTGGGAAATACTACCGGGCTTTCAAACCCATTTTCCCCTACGGAGGACACTCCAAAGAAGTAATTGTCAATAACTATACCATCTAAAGTGAATTCGGTAACATCGCCCACGTAGCGACTACTGTCCCAAGTGGGTGAAGTCGTATCCCGCCAATAGATTTTATATCCTTTGGCGCCGTCTACCTTGCTCCATTGGAACTTGGCGGATGGTTCCACGATTCCGCCAATTTTAACCGTTTCCGGAGCCGGAGGTGCCCAAGCCAAGGAAGCCAGATTGATGGCATTTACGGCGGTGAGCTTCGCCGCATAGTCGAAATTCACATGTTCCAGGACATCCCCATAGGCGATTCCGTCCTCTACCCGTATATCTTGATGTTGTTGGGTATAGTTTTCATGCGCCTCCATAATTCGAATGCCTGCGAAACCGGCATCGTTAAAGGGTCTGTGATGTCCACCGCGACCAAAACGATCTAAGCGGTAAATCATCATTGGGTTCATCTCTGGCATGTATTTTTTGGTGTTTTTATGAACATAGCGCGCCAACTGTCTGGAAATACCATCTACCTCACCACCGTAAAAACGGCGTGCCCTACGTTGCTCTTCGGTTTCGGTAGGAGGCACCGGCTCGGAGAAAATGCGAAAGTCCGTGCTACTGGTTATTCCATCAACTCCTGTAATATTTCCAATCATATCGTTATTGAATATCCCGATGATTTCCCAACCCTGTTCCTTGGCATAAGCGGCCACCCCGCCACCTCCAAAAAGACCTTGTTCTTCACCGGAAAGTCCCATGTAGATTATACTGTTTTCAAACTTGTATTTGGAAAGTACACGAGCTGCTTCTATGGTTCCTGCCATACCACTGGCATTATCGTTGGCACCGGGGGAATCGTCCGTGAAATTTGTCGGATCGCTCACGCGGGAATCGATATCACCGCTCATGATGATATATCGGTTCGGGTATTTTGTTCCACGTTGGACGGCCAAAACATTAACTATTTCCACATCTTTTACGATCCGTTGGTTGGCACCCTTTTTCACCAAGTCCTTTTGATAGAAGACATTAAGGCAACCGCTGCAAGCCTCGGATGTTTTCTCGAACTCGCTTTTTATCCAGCGTCTCGCTGCGCCGATGCCCCTGGTTTGCGAAACCGTATCACTAAGGGTATGTCGGGTACCGAAATTGGCCAATTTTGTAATATCATTTTCAGTACGCTCTGCGGAAACGGCATCGATAATATCATAAATACGTTGGTCGGTTTGAGCAGATGAAATAAAGGAAACGGTCAATAGACCAAAAAACAGCAATATTCTCATTTTTTATTTGATTTTGAAGTGTTTCTAAAAGTATTAAAAATTAATCGGTTTTATGATCCTTTAAATGCGATAAGCCGAAAACTGGACCCAGCGCCAATAGTAAAAAAAGGTACTTTGGTCCAATTGCCAAAGTTAACGAAGACAACAACTGTATGCTTACAATGGTAACCGCAAAGCCGATACAGTTCACCAAAGTCAGCCCCGTTCCTTTAAGCTCGCTAGGCAATGCCGAGGCGACCAAATTGGAAAATTGAGGTGAATCCGCGGTGACGGCCATGCCCCATAAACACCATACGCCCAAAAATAAGGGTGATGACGACAGAAAAAGTACTGGCGATAGTAAACAACAAAGGCCTGAAATAGATAAAGCCGTAAAAGCGACCCTTTTACTGCCATAACGTTGCGAAAGCATTCCGCCTATTGCACAGGAAATAGCGCCAAGGGTGATGACAATACCGGTCCATAATGGCACCGAGATGTCTTTCCCGGATATTGAATTGAAAAAAGTTAGAGCAAAAGGGGTAAAGGCCCAAAAGGCATAGAGTTCCCACATGTGTCCAAAATAGCCAAAGGCCGCTTTTCTGAAATTAGTAATTTGAAACAGGCGAGGTCCGGCCGATAGCTTAAGATGCGTGCTTTTCTTGCGAAAGGGTCCGTTAGGCACCAAGGTATACAGAAGGATTCCCCCAAAAATTGTTAACCCGGAGGTTGTGTAAATGACGCTGTTCGGAGAATGGTTAAAATTTGAACCATTGATGAGGAAAGGTAATGCGGTACCCAGAACCAATGCACCGACCAAAAACCCTAAAGCCTTTCCCAGACTTTTTTCGTAATAGTCCGCCGCAATTTTCATTCCCACGGGATAAATTCCAGCTAAGAAAAAACCAGTACCGAATCGTGCGGACAACAAACTCCATGTAGAAATGGTTTCCGAGATAAGATATAGGTTGCACAATGCCGTCAAAAAAGCACAGATCATAAATACCTTGGAAGGGGAGAAGCGGTCTGCCAACATCAATAGTGCAAAGACAAGTGTGCCCGTAATAAATCCAAATTGCACGGAAGAGGTAACATAACCAACGATTTCAGGGCCCAATCCGGTTTTGATGATCAGTTCACCCAAAATCGAATTACCTGCAAACCAAGGGGAGGTACAGGCAAATTGGGCAATAATGATAATTGGTAAAATGTATGGTTTTGGTTTCAATAGATGCTATTACCGTACAAAAGTGACCCTGGCTATTTTTCCATCTTCCACCTCGTATATGGCAACGGCGTTGAAGGTGTTTCCGTTGGCCGTTACGTATTCCTCATCTATAACGGTGTTGCCAATGACCATTCTGTTCTTTATCTCACAATGTAGGTCGGGAGCAGATTCAAAGAAATCGGCATAGCCCTTTCGCATCGCCTCCTGCCCATCTGTTTGCAATTTATGGGGAAAGCTGTAAAGTTTAACGGCATCAGAGTAGGTGGCCAAAAAGCCATCGATATCACGTGCATTATACGCATCCAATTGCTCTTGCACAATACCTTCCGGGCTTGACTCGGTCTCTTTGTCAAATATAAAACTCATACTTTCAATAGCGTTGCCTACCTCGTACAGTGCCACCTGCATTTGTTGGAATTTACCATTGCTAGAAACCTTTTCTTGGTCAATTACCTTATTCCCAATAACGATTCGTTTTACCACTTCAACATCATATACCTTGTTATCCGGAGAGAGACTACTATAGTTATTACGCATCTTTTCGTGGCCCACATAAAGCGTATCAACAGGGAATCTGGTAACGACCACATTTTGATCGTAACAGTTGACAAAAGCGTCCAAGTCGCCGGCGTTGTAGGCTTCTACTTGTTTTTGTACAATCTTATTTGGTGCCTCTTGAGCGACAAAAGCCAAATGTTTGCCATCAGGGCTTACCGCTAGCCGTGAAATTTCACTTATCTCAGCTAGAGAAAATCTATAAAAGGTTGAAATTTTCGTATCGGATTTAGGTCGATATTTTGCTATTCTTTTATAGTCCGAGATTAAAAGTGTTTCGTTTGACAGCCAAGTAATGTCCTCTATTTTTTCTAAAACATTTAGAATAAGATTTACAGAACCCGAGACAGGATTCAAGGCTTTAATAGTCCAAATTTCGGTATCAATATTTTCTTTAGAAATATAGCTTATCAAATCCGTATTGGGAATCCTATGAAGCGATCGCCCCACATTTTTTTGAACGGTATAGTTGCTATTGTCCTTAAGATTGGATACGACCAAATCCATACGATTCTCTACGAGTACCGTGCTCACGATTATGTCAGGGGAATACCAAACGTGATAACCCACTTTCAAGTCCTTTAAAAGCTCTTTTGATTTTCCTGTTTTTACATCATATTCATACAACCGTTGTAAGCCATCCTTGTCCAGCCGAATAGCGGAAACCGCCTCCTTACCCGGAATTTTTAAGGGAGAGTATTCACTTCCATCGGGGGTATCCGTTATCCATGAAGTGGAACCATCTGCTATGGTGTACAGGGCGATATCCGTCTGACCGTTCCTTGTTGAAGAAAACAAGATGTGTTCATTGTCATAGAATGAAGGCTGATTGTCATAACCTTCGTTATTGGAGATATTGGATATTTCCCCAAGGTTCAATGAGTCGTTTACCATGGACAAGCTTGCCAGATAAACCTCTGTGGCTTGCTGGGATGCTACATTTATCGTAAACAGGATACTTGATAAAAAGATGTAATGGAGTGGTTTCATTCCGCAATTATTGAAAAGTAAAATTGAATTAGCGCTTATCGGCAAAACGACCCAAAATATCACGAACGTTCTTGGTATTGTCCACAAAATACCGCGCTTGGGTTTTTTGCCGGCCTACTTTTACGGTAACAGAATCTTCCGGTAGTTCTTGGAACATGAATTCATCGGTCCAGTCATCCCCAATGGCAAAGACAAAATCGTAATCCGCTTCGGAATACACCCGCATGGAAGCCCTTCCCTTATTTACGTTACTGCTCTTTATTTCCATTACCTTGTTACCGTTCAACACACTCAAATCATCATTGGCAATAAGACTGGTAAGTACGGTATTAAGCTCAACGGCACGTTTTTGACCAAAGTCCGGGTCGGTATTTCGATAATGCCAAGCCAGGGAGTAGTTCTTCTCTTCTATAAAACTTCCTGGTGTGCGGTCCACGAATGATTCCAGTACGGGAAGTATCTTTTCCATCCAGTCCTTTTTTACATTTTCTAACATTCTAAATTCCTCGCCGCCCTGTGAAATCCAAACCCCGTGCTCCACAATCATATTATACTTTTTGGGTAAAAACCATTTGGTAAATGTTTCTTTATCCCTACCACTGATCAAATACATGTCTGTGTTCTCTTGTGAGGAAATCTCATCCAATAGTCGATACAGTTCCTTGTCCGGACTCGCCTTTTGTGGGTCGTTATGAAATCCGGCTAAAGTACCATCATAGTCAAGAAATACCAGTCTTTTTTTCGCCTTAGTATAATTCTTCATTATGATGTTCATCAAGTCAACGGATAATCTTCTCGAAATATAAGTTAGATCTTTCTCTTTTTGGTTGAGCAGAGAGGTCATAAAGTCATTAGCCCATTTTTCTACATTATAGCGAGCTAGACGTTTTTGTAAAATACTGTTGCGTTCTTGCTGTTCTTTTTTGGGCATGTTGATGGCCTTATCCAACGTATCCGCAATCTGTTCAAAATTGTTCGGGTTTATGAGGAGTGATTCGTTCATTTCGTTCGCGGAACCTGCCATTTCACTTAAAATTAGGACACCTGTCTTATCCGTTCGCGTAGCGATGTATTCTTTGGCTACGAGGTTCATCCCGTCCCTAATGGGGGTCAGCCAAGCAATATCACAAGTGGTGTATAAATCAATAAGGTTGTCAAAAGGCATCGATCGATAGAAATACCATATCGGCGTCCAACTTACCGTTGAGAGCTCACCGTTGATACGCCCCACCAACTCGTCTATTTCTTTCTTTAAAAGTTTATATTGGGGTACATTGGATCGTGAAGGAACGGCAAGTATGATAAGACGCACCTTTTCCTTGTATTGTGGGTATTTATTCAAGAAATATTCAAATGCGTTCAGACGTTTGGCGATTCCCTTGGAATAGTCCAGCCGGTCAATGGACAAAAAGAATTTAGCGTCTGGAGCCGATTTCTTATGCGTGTCCAATCTTTTCTGAAGCTCCGATTTTTGTTTTTCGCTACGTTGTGAATGTTCCTTTGCTGCTTCACTGAACTTTTTATAATCAATCCCCATTGGGAAAGAATCCACCTTAATTACCCTATCGTCCAGGTAAATGTCGTTAAAACTAACATCTAGCCCCAACAAACGTCTTACGGAACTTAGGAAGTGTCTTTCGTAATCATAGGTATGAAAACCAATGAGGTCAGCCCCTAAGAGTCCTAAAAGTACTTCGCGGCGCCAAGGGAGTGTTCGGAATATTTCAAACGAAGGAAAGGGAATATGTAAGAAGAAACCTATGGAGATATTAGGTCGTTTTTCCCGTACCATTTGTGGAACCAGCATCAATTGATAATCATGCACCCAAATAGTATCGCTATCTCCTGCTTTTTCTAAAATGGCATCTGCGAATTTTTGGTTAACGGCCTTGTAAATTTCCCAGCTGTTCAATTCAAACTCCGAGTATTCCAAAAAGTAATGAAATAGGGGCCAAACGGTTCTATTACTAAATCCGTAATAAAAGCCATCGACCTCCTTCTCGGTCAAATTGACTTTAGACGAACCATGTTCGGCCAAGGCCTTGTCTATTTTTGGTGCCAATTCTTCTGGAATTTCTTCATCCGTAAGCCCACTCCACCCGATCCAAAGGCTATCTCCGCCAGAATGAACGGATTTCATACCCGTTGCCAACCCTCCAACGCTTGGGATAGCAGTGATGTCTCCATTGCTAATTTGTAATTGTACGGGGAGTCTATTTGAGATTATGATAGTTTTAGCCATAAATAGCAAGTTTTGCTTTGATTTGAATTTAATTTCTCTCAATTTCGGGAAAAAGAAGGGCAATAACAATTGTAAGCCCCAATGAATTAAGATTTTTATTGAATGGATAATTTAGACTACGGAATTATAGGGAATTGTAGAAGTGCCGCGTTGGTATCAAAAAATGGGGGTATAGATTGGTGTTGTTTGCCCGAATTTGATTCCTCCTCGGTTTTTGCAAAATTGTTGGATGATAAGATAGGAGGTAGCTTTGAGATTTTAGTCGATGATTCCTATACGATAACACAGCGATATAAAAAGCATACGGCCGTTTTGATTACGCATTTCTCGGACGGTGAAAATATATTCGAAATCCGTGATTTCATGCCCCGATACCGTAAGGAAGGCGGTGGTTATAATGCACCTCCAGAATTAATCCGATATTTTAAACATATAAAAGGAAAGCCAATTTTTAAAATAGTTTACAATCCAAAATTGGAATATGCCAAGGGAAAAACAGAGACTTATGTAAAGAAAAACTTTATAGTAAGCCTGACTCATGGCGAAAAGTTCGACACTTGTTTTTTATACACTTCTTTTAATAAGAATGCCGTATTGGATGGTAGGGAAATTACTCTAAACAAGGACGGTTACTTTCTATTGGGATATAACGAAAAATTATTCCAACCCACTGTGCGTAAAATATATACAGAACTGGAGCGGACCAAAGTGTATTGGCTTAATTGGAGCAGTAAAACCCCTAATTATAAGAAATACAACGCACAAATAAGCCGTAGCGCCATTACATTGAAATTGTTAAGTTATGATAAAACCGGTGCGGTACTCGCCGCTGCTACCACTTCATTGCCGGAAACTATCGGAGAGGTCAGGAATTGGGATTATCGTTTTTGCTGGATTCGTGACGCTTCTATGGCCATTAAGGTGATTGGTGATCTTGGACATAGGAATGTAGCCAAACGATATTTACAATTTATAGTTGACCTGATTCCCGATAAGGATGAGAAATTACAGATAATGTACGGCATCAACAAGGAGAAGAAGCTGACCGAACTAACATTGGACCATTTGGAGGGATATAAAGGCTCTAGTCCTGTTCGTATTGGGAACGCGGCCTATAAGCAGAAGCAGAACGACATTTATGGTATTCTGATGGATGTTATTTATGAGCAACTCTCCAAATATACCAATGATATTGAAAATGGCGAAGAGCTTTGGGGCATTACCAAAGGTATTGTATGGATAGTCTCCAACCACTGGAAGGAAGCCGACAAGGGTATATGGGAGTTCAGGTCTGAAGACCGCCATTTTACCTTTTCAAAAGTACTATGCTGGGTAGCGATTGATCGTGCCATAAAAGTAGCCAGACTCTTTAAAAAAGGACGTAAAATAGAGAAGTGGACGGCTTTGGAACAAGAAATTAAAAAAGATATTCATGACCATGCTTGGAATCCTGCAGTGAACGCATTTACACAATCCTATGGTTCTCTGGACATGGACGCCTCTGTTTTATTGATGGAATCCTATGGATTTATTCATGCGAAGGACCCAAAATACGTGAGTACGGTTAAAGCCATTGAGAAAGAACTAAGTAACGACGGTTTATTGTACCGCTACAAGAATGAAGATGATTTTGGACTGCCTTCATCATCCTTTACAATTTGTACCTTTTGGTTCATCAATAGCTTGTTTAAAATAGGCGAGGAGGAGAAAGCTATGGCCCATTTTGACAAACTTCTATCTTATAGTAATCATTTAGGTTTGTTTAGTGAAGATATTGATTTTAAGACCAAAAGACTTTTGGGGAACTTCCCGCAAGCTTACTCCCACTTGGCGTTGATTGAATGTGCCATCAATTTTTCTAAAAAGGAGAGTGAAGCACAGGTATTGGAGTCCATTAGGTCCTAAAAACACTTTTGAAGAGACAATTTCTTCAGTGCTTAAGATTACATTGAAAACAATCTTTGGAATTGGGTCAAGGGAGTATCCTATTAAGTTTTAAATTCAAGCGTTTTTCGCAAAATCTTTTATTTTATCCAGAAGCCTATTAAAGTGTTTTTCGGTGGTAAAGGGATTCATAACCGTGACTCTTAAAAAATGTATACCCCTCAGTTTAGTTTGAACAATATAAAACTCTCCATCTTCCAGGAGCTTTTGTCGGATTGAGGCATTTAACCTATTGTGTTCATTAAGGTCTAATGCTGAATTGATAAACCTAAAGCAAACAATGTTGGACATTGGTTTTACCGCAAGTTCAAAGTTTGGTTCCTTTTCAATAATGGAAGCAAAATGGGTTCCCATATCGTACAAATTTGTCACATAGGCTTCAAAAACAGACTCTCCGTACATTTTTAGGAGCGTATACCAATGAATACTCATCATGGTCTTGGTACACTCAAAGGTTTTTTTACCCGAGTTGTACCAATCTTCATGTTCCGATTCCGTCAACAAGTAGTCCGCTTTTTGACTAAAGGTCGCGTTCGTATACTTACCATTTTTATAGAGTAGGGCAGTGGTAATGGTTGGCATCATCATCATTTTATGCCCATCGATTACGACGGAATCGGACTTTTCTATACCTTTTAAGGTATGCTTGTATTTCTTTGAGAAAACCCCCGCTCCTCCGTGGGCCCCATCCACATGAAACCATATTTTGTATTTTTTGGCAAAGGCAGCTATTTCATCCAAATCATCGAACATACCTGTTGCCGTGCACGGAGCGCTACCAACAATAGCAAACACCTCGATTCCCTTTGCTCTTACTTCTTGATGCTTTTCCTCCAAAACGGAAGTATCCATTTGAAAATTGGCCGTTGCCGGAATCTTAATAATTCCCTGTTCTCCCAGCCCCATAATTTTAGCGGCCCTGTCAACACAATAATGAGCTTCTTCACTTACCATTATGGCTATTGGTGAACGATTGCCATTATTCCAAATATCTTGCTTTAAAATGGCCCTGCGAGCTGTTAATAATGCGGTCAGATTGGCGAGCGTACCTCCAGAAGTTAAAAAACCCTTGGCTCTCTTTGAGTAGCCTATTTTATTGCAAAGTACATCGGTAACTACTCTTTCTATCGCACTGGGTGCCATACCCATTTCGTAGACGGCCATACCGTTGTTCAAAAGAGAACTGATCATGCCGGTTAAGGCGGTAATCGGAGCTGCTGGACTTACTTGGTGCCCAATGTAGTTTGGGTGATGGACGTAGGTTGTTCTTTTCGTTATCTCCTTAAAAAGTTCTTCCTTATCGCCATGTTTTAAGAACTCTTGCCAAAAATGCAACTCATCATCGGGTTCGTTCCAATGAATGGCCTTATGGGTTTTTTCATTAAGCTTATCGTCTAAATGCTCAGCGAGGTCAGCTACCAGGCGATGTCCCATTTCCTTAAAAGTTTCTGGGGAATAAACGGATTCCAGGATGGATTTGTTCATAGGCTAAAATTAGATGCTTCTAACTTCTTGAACAAATAAAAAACCGCTCCTTTTGGGAGCGGCTTTTCTTCTGTCTAACAAACAAAAGGGTAATCTGAATTAGTCAAAGGTGTACCCGTTATCCGAAGCTACTTTATCCGCAATTTGTGTACGTAAAGCTACTACGTTCGGGTTATTGGTATACTTTGTAAATCTCTTTAAGCCCATTAACATCATACGTTGCTCGTCGCCCTCGGCAAACGAAACGATGGCCTCCTTGCCTTTCTGTACAATGATGTCCGTAGCTCTGTAGAGGTATAATTTGGACATGGCAATTTGGGTTGATTGCGCATCCTCGCCAAATCTTTTTACGTTTTTTTCCGTTCTCAATAATGCCGACTCCGCAAGGTAAACTTGGATTAAAATATCTGATGCGGACAATAGTAGTTGCTGGTGTTCATCGAGCTGGGGTCCAAATTTTTGAACCGCACTTCCGGCCACCATCAAGAACACTTTTTTCAATCTTTTTATCGATCTTTCTCTTCCGCAAATAACTCAGAATAGTCCGGTGTATCAAATGAAGGGATGCCCATTAGTTCTTCTCCTACCGCCGTTGCAGGTCCAAGTAAATCTACATGGCCTTTCATCGCCTTTTTCACGAGCATTCCGACGGCCAACATTCTGTTGATTTCATTAGTACCTTCGTAAATCCTAGCTATTCTAGCGTCCCTCCAGGCGGATTCCATCGGTGTATCGGCACTAAAGCCCATACCTCCAAAGATTTGAATCCCTTCGTCCGTAGTCTGTTGCACGTGCTCTGAAACGGCTACTTTGAGAATGGAACATTCAATGGCATATTCCTCGACGCCTTTCAACTCCGCATCCTGATGTGAATTCCCTTCAGCTTCCCTGATGGCTATTCTATCCTCTATGTTCTTTGCCGCCCGATAAGATGCTGCCTCATCCACATAAACGTTAGTCGCCATATCGGCAATCTTTGCCTTGATAGCTCCAAAATTGATAATCGGTGTATTAAACTGAATGCGTTCATTAGCGTATTTGGTAGCCTCGTTAATCACCCTTCTTTGTGCATCCAAGCACGCTGCTGCTAGTTTAATACGGCCAACGTTTAAAGCGTTCATAGCTATTTTAAAACCGTTACCACGTTCGGACAGCATATTTTCAACAGGGACTTTCGTCTCGTTAAAGAAGACCTGTCTCGTGGAAGAAGAGTGTATCCCTAATTTTTTTTCTTCATCACCAAGGGTAATACCGTTGGACGAGTCATTTTCAACAATGAATCCAGTGATATTTTTATCGTTCTCAATTCTAGCGAATACGATGAAAAGGTTACAAAAGCCAGCATTTGAAATCCACATTTTCTGTCCGGAAATTGCATAATGCTTTCCATCTTCGGAAAGGACAGCTTTAGTTTTCCCCGAATTGGCATCCGACCCTGCTCCCGGTTCTGTTAAACAATACGCTCCAAACCACTCACCTGAAGCAAGCTTGGGAACATACTTTTGTTTTTGTTCTTCCGTACCGTATAAAGTAATAGGCATGGTGCCAATTCCTGTATGGGCTCCAAAGGCTGTGCTAAATGACCCTGTAGCACCAGAAATATAATCGCATACCAGCATGGTAGAAACAAAGCCCATTCCCATACCTCCATAAGATTCCGGCACGGCAACACTAAGCAAACCGAGTTCGCCAGCCTTTCGCATGGTTTCTTCCGTATAGGCGTAGTCCTTGTTTTCAAAGCGCTCCCAATGGGCCCAAAGTTCGCGGTCAACAAATTCTTTGGTGCTTTCACGCATCATTCTTTGCTCTTCGTTCAAATCTTCAAGAGTGAAGACATCTTCGCAATTGGTTTCTTTGACGAGAAATTGGCCTCCTCTAAGAATATCTTTTTGCATAGTTTCAGTATTCATAATCGTATTTTTTTAATTCAAAAATTCATAAATTCCAGCTGCGCCCTGTCCGGTGCCAACACACATGGTTACCATGCCGTATTTACCTTTCATGTTACGTTTGCGCATTTCATCGAACAACTGAACTGATAATTTTGCTCCCGTACAACCGAGTGGATGACCTAAAGCAATGGCGCCTCCGTTCACGTTAACGATATCTTGATTAAGCTTCAATTCGCGGATAACCGCTAAGGATTGCGAAGCAAAGGCTTCGTTCAATTCAATTAATTCAATATCGTCCTGTTTTAACCCGGCTTGCTTCAGGGCTTTGGGAACGGCAGCTACCGGCCCTATACCCATAATTCTTGGTGGCACACCTGCGGCGGCATAATTCACCAACCTGGCTATAGGTTCTAAATTCAGTTCTTTTACCATTTCCTCACTCATCACCATAACAAATGCAGCACCATCACTCATTTGGGAGGAATTCCCTGCAGTTACGCTTCCGTTAGCTGCAAAAACGGGTCTTAATTTATTCAAAACTTCAACTGAGGTACCTGCACGTGGACCTTCGTCTTTAGTTACGGTATACTTCTTAGTTGCTTTTTTACCGTCGGCGCCTACAAAAGTCTGTTCCACTTCTATGGGAACAATTTGATCCTGGAAACGATTTTCTGCTTGTGCTTTTAAAGCCTTTATGTGCGATTGATAAGCGAACTCATCTTGATCTTCCCTAGAAACATTAAATTCATTGGCCACAGCTTCTGCTGTATTTCCCATACCCCAGTAGTAATCTTCATGACCTGCTTTCACCACATCGTAGTTCAATTCTGTCTTATATCCTGTCATGGGTACGGAACTCATGCTTTCAGCACCTCCAGCGATGATACAATCTGCCATTCCAGACTGTATCTTGGCAGTAGCTATACCTATTGTTTCGATTCCGGAAGAACAAAATCTATTTACGGTTACCCCGGGAACATCAACAATGTCCAATCCCATTAAGGAGATTAGCCTTGCCATGTTCAAACCTTGTGAGCCCTCTGGCATGGCATTGCCAACGATAACATCATCAATCCGCTTTTTATCCAATTGAGGAAGTTCTTTCATCATGTATTCGATAGTTTCCGCTGCCAACTCATCCGTTCTTTTGAATCGGAATACTCCTTTTGGCGCTTTACCTACCGCAGTTCGATATCCCTTAACTATATATGCTGTTTTCATGTTTTATTTCGATTATTAGATTTTTTGATTTTTAGATGATTGGAATGGTATTAAACTAGCTAACCGTCCCACTACCTGTTTATCTAATTTCTTAATGGTTTACCAGTTTTCAACATGTGTTGAATCCGTTCCAATGTCTTTCTTTCCGTACAGAGCGATAAAAAGGCTTCGCGTTCCAAATCCAACAAATATTGTTCGGAAACATAGCTTGGCTCGGACAAATCACCACCGGCCATTACATAAGCCAATTTATTCGCAATTTTCTTATCGTGCTCACTGATATAGTGGCTCGCTTCCATGGAATCCGTACCTACCAAGAACATACCTAAAGCTTGTTTTCCCAATACTTTAACATCGTTACGTGTTGGAGGTTTTGTATATCCTGCTTCCGCCATTAACCTGGCATGGGCTTTGGCTGTTGCAATTTGTCGATCCTTGTTCACCACAACGATATCCTTGCCTTTTTGAAGAATACCCAAATCGTAAGCCTCATAGGCCGATGTGGAAACTTTGGCCATCCCAATGGTTAAAAAGTACTCCTGTAATATGTTTAGTTCTACATCACCTTTTCTAAAAGAGTCCGATGCCCTTAGAGCGAACTCTTTGGAACCCCCTCCTCCAGGAATTACGCCAACTCCAAACTCTACCAGTCCAATATAGGTTTCCGCGGCCGCTACCACCTTATCGGCATGAAGCGAAAGTTCGCACCCACCTCCCAAGGTCATACCGTGAGGGGCCGATACCGTTGGGATTGACGAATAACGCATACGCATCATCGTATCTTGGAACATCTTGATGGCCATGTTGAGCTCATCATACTCTTGCTCTACCGCCATCATGAATATCATTCCAATATTGGCGCCAACAGAAAAGTTTGCCGCTTGGTTACCTACGACTAAACCTTGGTACTCTTTTTCCGCCAAGTCTATCGCCTTGTTCAATCCGGCCAACACATCGCCACCTATAGTGTTCATTTTGGATTGGAACTCGACATTTAAAATGCCGTCCCCCAAGTCTTCTACGACTACACCACTATTTTTGAAAACTTCTTTAGATTTTCGAATGTTGTCTAAAATGATGTAAGCATCCTGACCTGGAACTTTTACCATTTCTTTTTTAGGAATGTCATAGTAATAGGTAGCCCCATCCTTTACACTGTAAAAAGAGTCGATTCCTGCGGCTTTCATCTCATGAACCCATTTGGCCGCTTCCTGATTCTCCGCTTTTATAAATTCCAGACCTTTGTCCAGGCCAACGGCATCCCAAATCTGGAAGGGACCATGTTCCCAACCAAATCCTGCTTTCATGGCGTCATCAATTTTATAGAGCTCGTCCGTGATTTCTGGAATACGGTGCGATACATAGGCAAACAACGAACCAAAACTTTTACGGTAAAACTCCCCGGCTTTATCTTTTCCGTCTACGAGTACAGAAAATCTATCTACGACATTATCTATGGTTTTCGTCAGCTCTAACGTTGCGAATTTTGTACTTATTTTAGACCGATAGTCCATCGTATCCAAATCAAGCGTCAATATTTCCGTTTTTCCTTTTTCGTCTTTGGATTTTTTGTAGAAACCTTGCCCTGTTTTACTACCCAACCATTTATTCTCCATCATTGTGGAAATAAAGGGCGGTAAAGCGAACAGTTCATGGCGCTCATCTTCCTTACAGTTCTCGGCAATACCATTAGCAACATGCACCAAGGTATCCAATCCAACTACATCAACCGTCCTAAAAGTGGCCGATTTTGGCCTACCGATTACAGGACCGGTAAGCTTATCTACTTCCTCCACGGTCATACCCATTTCTTTCACCGTGTGAAAAAGACTTTGAATACTAAAAATACCGATGCGATTTCCTATAAACGCAGGCGTATCTTTGGCAACTACGGAAGTTTTCCCAAGAAATTGTTCCCCATAACCGTTTAGGAAATCCAAAACATCAGGAGCAGTTTTAGGGCCAGGAATAATCTCGAATAATTTTAAGTAACGTGCGGGATTGAAAAAGTGCGTTCCGCAGAAATGTTTTTGAAAATCTTCACTTCTACCTTCGGACATGAATTTTATAGGAATACCGGAAGTATTTGAGGTGATTAAGGTTCCTTTAGTTCTATGCTTTTCTAGGTTTTCGAAAACCTTCTTTTTAATATCCAGTCGCTCTACCACTACCTCAATAATCCAATCTACTTTGGAAACTTTGGCGATGTCATCTTCTAAGTTACCTGTGGTTATTCTTTTGGCAAAGTCTTGATGATAAATAGGGGAGGGCTTCGATTTTAGCGCTGCAGTCAGCGAATCGTTTACTAAACGATTGCGAACAACTTTGTCCTCCAACGTAAGTCCTTTTGCTTTTTCCTTATCGGTTAATTCTCTCGGAACGATATCCAATAAAAGGACTTCCACACCTATATTGGCAAAATGACAAGCGATACCACTTCCCATGATTCCCGAGCCTATTACCGCTACTTTATTTATGTGCCTGTTCATGTATTGTAAGCTGTTTTAATGGTTTGATGTGTCTTTAGTGTAAATACTTTTATCCGCTATAAGTTTGTTGATGGTTTCCGTAACCTCAAAAAAACTTTTTAATTTTTCTTCTGAAACATGTTGTTTAACCACTTCGTTGAATCTCAATACCACGTTCTTCGAATCCATTCTTTTTTCTAGACCAAAGCCCGTTAAATGAATAAGTACCCCTCGTCCATCGGACGGATTGGGTTTTCTCTCTATCAATCCCTTTTCTTCCATACTTTTTAAAATACGGGACAAACTAGTAGCTTCCATACCCATTTTAGGACCTAATGCGGTACTGGGAGTACCGGTTTTAGGATCAATGCTCAAGAGCGTAAAACCAATTGCCATGGTTGTCTCAAAGTTTTTAGCCTCTTCATTGTACATCCTTGCAACGGCTTGCCAAGTAGCTCTTAGTGCATAATCAATGGTTAATTCTTTCATAATGAATTATTGGCTACCAAATATATAAAAATTTATTATGCATGCATAATAAATTTTAGTAAAAATACTTGTTTAACTAAGCAGTTTTCTCGTGCACGAGGGTTAGTGAGTATGAGTAGGATAGACGAACAACAACCATATAAATTGAACCCGTGTTCTTGAATAATGGAATTGAAAAGGATTAAACGGTAATTTTAGTATTTGGATAGATGTCAGTTAGGAGAATTCCTTTTTCTCTTTTCGATTCCTTTACTTAGGATGGATGAATAGCTCATAGGGAAAAAAACAAGGGGTAGTAAAATCTTCGGTGGTAAAGCCGTAAAGGTAGCCGTGTTGTTTTGATTTGAAATTTACATTATGGCCATAACTATTAGGAGTATCATTTCAAAAAGAAAAGCAATAGCTATTCCAAGACAGTATCTGGTGCGTTCGGCAAACTGTTTATCGCTTAATAAGGATAAGTGTTTTTCAAACACGCTGTCAAATCCTAATGTTCATAAATTTCATTATAAAGATCTATATATTTTTGTTTGATGATCTCTCGTTTCATTTTCATAGTAGGGGTGAGATGACCTGAATCTGGCGTCCAAACCTCAGGGGTTAATCGAAAAACTTTTATCTGCTCCCACTTGCCAAAATGCTTATTGCAAGTATCTAATTCTTTTTGAATGCGTTTAATTACCTCCTCAGAAGCTGCTAATTCCTCTGGAGTACTGCCTGCGTTTATCTTTTTCTTTACTATCCATTCCTGAACAAACTCAAAGTTGGGCTGTATAAAGGCCGCTGGCATTTTCTCTCCTTCACCAATGACCATCACCTGTTCAATGAATCGCGATTGTTTTAATTCGTTCTCTAACAGGGTAGGAATGATATACTTGCCACCGGAGGTTTTGAACATTTCCTTTTTACGTCCTGTTATTTTTAAGAAACCATCACTATCCAGTTCGCCCTTATCTCCTGTATGAAAATATTCCCCCGTCATTACTTCATTGGTTTTTTCCGGGTCCTTGTAATACCCCATCATAACATTCGGACCCTTGATCAATATTTCCCCATCATCGGCGATTTTTATTTCCACATCCTCAATGGCTTTTCCTACCGTACCAACCTTGTACATTTTGTTTACATACATTCCTACTGACACAATAGGCGATGTCTCGGTAAGACCATATCCTTCCATGACGTGCATTCCTGCAGCCCCGAATATGCGGCCTAGTCTAGGCTGTAATGCTGCACTACCCGATACCATGGTTACTAAACTACCACCTAGCGCTTCTCTCCACTTACTGAAAATTAGTTTGTTGGCAATACCTAATTTAAATTCATACCACCATCCATTTTGTCCGTACGGCTCCCATTGATCTCCTAATTCCACGGCCCAAAAGAATAATTTCTTTTTTATACCTGTGAGTTCAGTACCTTTTGCATATATCTTATCAAAAAGTTTTTCCAATAAACGGGGGACTACTGACATTAACTGAGGACTCACCTCTTTAATGTTCTCTCCAATTTTATCGATTCCCTCTGCATAATATACAGTGGAACCAGAATATTGATAGATATAGATCAATACGCGTTCGAAAATATGACAGATAGGCAAAAAGCTTAAAATCCTGTTTTCACCTTCTATCAGGGGAAGCCTTTTAGCACCTGCCAAAGCATTACTTGCAATATTATTGTGGGATAGCATTACTCCCTTTGGTTTTCCAGTGGTACCAGAAGTATATATAATGGTAGCCAAATCCGAAGGTTTAACTGCATCCATTCGCTCCTTAACAATATCCGAGTTGCTCTCATCCGCACCGAGCTCAAAAAGCTCTGCATAGTTCTTACAGCCAGGAATCTCGTCAAAGCTGTAGACTTCTTTTAGTTTGGTGTTCTTCATTACTTTTTTGACCTTTTGAAGCACTTCTTCATCGGAAACAAAACAGTAAATGGATTCACTATGGTTTAAGACATATTCATATTCCTCGGCGGAAATGGTCGGATATATGGGAATGGTCTGTGCCCCAACCTGCAAAACCCCAATGTCCATGATGTTCCATTCGGTCCTATTGGCGGTGGAGATCAGGGCAATCTTGTCATCCTTTTTTATACCCATTCGTAAAAGGGCCCTGCTCATGGCGTTTGCCTTGTCCAGATATTCTTGGGTAGAAGTGGCTATCCACTTCCCATCATACTTAGTGACTAAGGACTTCTCCAAATTATATTTCTCCAACTGATAATATGGAAAATCGAATAAACGGGTAACTTTTTGCATACTTGGTTTCTAATAAGTTATTGCAAAATAGGGAAAGAACACGGGATTTTAAAATGGATTTTTTAATTAGTAGACAGTTCTATTATTGTATTATCAATTATTAGACTGTGTTGTCATAATTTTTTGGGTTTACACCCTTAGAAATGAAGCTTTAAACCCTCATGGCTTGCCTTAAACCCCAAGGATTCGTAAAATTTAAGTGCTTCCGGTCTTTTTTTATCCGTGGTGAGTTGAACTACGTGGGCCTTTTTGGTTTTTGCTTCATTTATGGCCCATGCAAACAATTGCTTTCCAATACCTTTATTACGGTAATCTTTATGCACCCTTACCGCCTCTATCTGTGCCCGTTTTCCGCCTTGATAAGTGAGGTATTGTATAAAACTCAATTGAAGCGTTCCGATTACTTTACTGCGCTCGTCTTCAATCACTGCCAATTGTTGGTTGCTATCACTATCAATTTTTTCAAAGGCATCATAATACTTCTGTGCCAATGGCTCTCGGTAATCTTCACGGAGCATGCCTAGCTTATCGTTTGCCAGCATGGCTACGATTGCGGGCACGTCTTCCTTTTGACATTTTCGAATTTTATACATTTTTAATCTGCGGATTAGTGAGTCAAAATTGAATGTGATAGGTTAGGACCCAATATTTAATTTGCAAAAGTTATGAAATCTATAACGAATTTATAGCGTTCAATTCTAATACGAAATGGGTCAATAGAAATTTTAGGGACGCTTTATTTTTGGGGAAAGAAAATAAAATAAACACGTTATGAAAATTGGATTTAGATTACAAAAGGTATTCCTTACAATTACAGCATTAGGCTTCTTTGCCTGTGGTCCTATGGTCAACACAACTAAAGTCACTTCAAAAAATTTATCCAACTATGAGACTTTTGCATATTTACCGAACGGAAATTTTGATGAGATAGAGGGTTATAATGATAATACGGTAGGCACAGCAGTAATCTCCAGGGTAAATGAAAACATGAAAGATTTAGGATATGAACTGGATCGTGACGAACCGGATTTGTTGGTCCTAATCGGTACTCAAACCGATACGGAACAAACGAGGGTTAAAGAACCTGTTTACGCGACTTACCCAACTTATTATACGACCAATTACAGGGTCGGTAATTTGTACGAACCATATTACTATTATGGATATGCTGACTATACCCAACTTATTGGTTATGATGTAGATTATGACACCTATAAGGAGGGAACACTCATGTTAAGTATTGTTGACCGGGAAACAAAGAATGTACTTTGGAAAGCAAATGCTTACAACTTCATTGCAAAAGGCCAAAATAATTCTAGGGCAATTGCAAAATATGTTGATGATATTTTCGCCAAATATCCCGTGAAGAAATAACCCTAAATATGGATTAAGCCCAATATTTAAAAACCGTAATGGGACCATGAAAATAACCGATGAATTCTAAGTCATCGGTTATTTTCTATCCACTCCTTGGCATTGACAAAAGCAGCTAACCAAGGGGAAACTTCGTCGTTTCTATCCGTAGGATAATAGGCCCAGTTCCAAGGAAAGATGGAGCGTTCAATATGAGGCATAGTAACCAAATGGCGGCCCGTTTTGTCACAGACCATCGCGGTGTTAAAATCGCTCCCATTGGGGTTGGCGGGATAAGCATCATAGCCATATTTAGCTACGATATCATAATTATCCTCGGTAAGTGGTAAACTGAATTTACCTTCGCCGTGCGATATCCAAACACCTAAAGTTGCTCCTTCTAATGATGATAACATAACGGAGTTGTTCTTTTCGATTTTCACGGACGTGAAATTACTTTCATGCTTTCCAGAATCGTTATAGGTCATTTTACCATGAGTTTCATGTTCTGGATTAACGAGGTCTAACTCCATAAACAGTTGGCAACCGTTACAGATTCCCACGGACAAGGTATCGGGTCTAGCAAAAAAGTCCTTAATGACCTTGTTCGCACGCTCATTATATTTAATAGCTCCTGCCCAGCCTTTGGCACTACCCAGTACATCCGAATTGGAGAATCCACCAACGGCCCCCAAAAATTGGATATCTGCTAAGGTTTCTCGCCCAGAGATTAAATCGGTCATGTGCACATCCTTAACATCAAAACCAGCTAAGAACATAGCATTTGCCATTTCACGCTCAGAATTACTTCCCTTTTCCCTAAGAATGGCAGCTTTTGGTTTTTTGCCAGAAGGAATTACGGGTAATTTTCCGCTAAAGTCAAATGGTAGCGTGTATTTGAGCTCTTGCTGTTTGTAATTTTGGTAGCGTTGCTTTGCCAGGCCTTTTGCCGTTTGCTTGTCATCCAGCAAATAGGAAGTCTTGTACCAAGTGTCACGGAGCGATGATATATTTAGGCCCATCTCCATACCATCATTTTTAATGGTAAGTTTAGCTTCATGGGTAACTTCACCAATTTTTTTCAAATCGATTTGAGCATCCACGAGTAGTTTTTCAATGATATTATCTTTCAATTGAAAAACGATTCCTGCATTTTCCGAAAACAATAGTTTAATGGTGTCGGATTCCTTTAAAACGGAAAGGTCCAAGTCCGCTCCCAATTCGTTGTCCGCAAAGCACATTTCTAAAAAGGTCGTTATTAATCCACCCGATGCAACATCATGACCAGCAAGTACTTGCCCTTCTTTGATCAAAGTTTGCATTAAATCGAAAACGGACTTAAAATAAGCATCGTTCTTAATGGTCGGAGCTTCATTTCCAATGGCATTTCGAACTTGGGCAAAAGAGGACCCGCCCAATTTGTATGCGTCCTGAGATAAGTTGATATAATAAATGGACCCGCCATCCTTTTGAAGCACAGGCTCTACCACTTTTGTAATATCGTTGCAATTTCCGGCAGCGGAAATTACGACCGTTCCTGGGGATAGAACATCACCATCTTGATATTTCTGTTTCATGGATAAGGAGTCCTTTCCTGTGGGCACATTGATGCCCAAAGCGATGGAGAAATCTGAAATTGCCTGTACCGCCTCATAAAGTCTAGCGTCCTCGCCTTCGTTCTTGCACGGCCACATCCAGTTGGCGGATAAAGAAACGGATTGTAAGCCGTCTTTTAACGATGCCCAAATAATATTCGTTAAAGCTTCGGCAATACTATTTTTACTACCTGCAGCCGGGTCGATCAATCCAGAAATGGGGGAGTGGCCAATAGAGGTGGCAATCCCTTCCTTTCCTTTAAAATCAAGCGCCATTACGCCCATGTTGTTCAAGGGTAATTGCAAGGGTCCGGCACACTGCTGCTTGGCAACTTTTCCACCCACACAACGATCTACTTTATTGGTCAGCCAATCTTTGCAGGCTACCGCTTCCAGTTGTAATACTTGATCTAGATAATCATGAAAAAATTCCAAACTGTATTCGGGATTTTTATAGTCCCGTTTCACGGACGAATCGGTCATCACGGTCTTTGGAGAACTTCCAAAAATATCGGATAGATGAACGTCCATTGGTTTTTCGCCAGTAGTTTTAGATTCAAAGGTAAATCGGTCGTCACCTGTAACATCTCCAACCTCGTACATGGGAGATCTTTCACGATCTGCAATCCGTTTTAAAAGGTCTACATCGTCCTTTCCAATAACGAGGCCCATTCGTTCTTGGGACTCATTCCCAATAATTTCCTTGGCGGATAGGGTAGGGTCACCAACAGGAAGTTTGTCCAAATCTATTTTTCCGCCTGTTTCCTCTACCAATTCGGAAAGGCAATTGAGGTGTCCACCAGCACCGTGGTCATGGATAGATACGATGGGGTTTTCATCGCTTTCCACCATACCACGTATAGCATTTGCGGCACGTTTCTGCATTTCTGGATTGGAGCGTTGTATTGCATTGAGTTCTATGGCCGAACTAAATTCCCCGGTATCCGCACTGGAAACGGCAGCTCCACCCATGCCTATGCGATAATTGTCGCCTCCTAAAATTACTATTTTATCCCCGTTTTCAGGTTTGTCCTTTAGTGCTTGTTCCGCTTTACCATAACCTATGCCACCTGCCTGCATGATGACCTTGTCGTAGCCCAATCTTCTATTCTGCTCCTTGTGCTCAAAAGTGAGGACCGAACCCGAAATTAAGGGTTGCCCAAATTTATTACCAAAATCCGACGCACCATTGGACGCCTTGATCAAGATATCCATCGGAGTTTGATACAGCCAGGGTCGCTCAGCCATTCCTTTTTCCCATGGTCTATCTTTTTCCAATCTGGAGTATGCGGTCATATAAACCGCTGTGCCGGCCAAGGGTAGCGAACCTTTTCCTCCGGCCAATCTATCCCTGATTTCTCCTCCCGACCCCGTAGCAGCACCATTAAACGGTTCTACGGTAGTTGGAAAGTTGTGGGTTTCCGCTTTTAGGGAAATGACCGAATCAAAATCTTTTTCCTCGTAAAAATCGGGCTTGTCTGCACTTTTTGGCGCGAATTGTACGACTTTGGGTCCTTTTACAAAAGCAACATTGTCCTTATAGGCCGAAACGATACTATTAGGATTTTCTTGAGAAGTCTTTTTGATTAACTTGAAAAGTGAGGAGGGCATTTCCTTGCCATCAATCACAAAAGTTCCATTAAAAATTTTGTGACGACAATGTTCCGAGTTCACCTGGCTGAAGCCGAAGACTTCTGAATCGGTCAATTTTCTACCCATTTTTTCGGAAAGACTCTCTAAATAAGCCACTTCCTCATCGCTTAAGGCCAACCCTTCCTTTTGATTGTAGGCAGAAATATCGAGTACGGACAAAATCTTATGTGGGACAACATCGATTTTAAAAATATCCTGATGCAAACGCTTATATTTTTGAGATAGCATCGGGTCAAAATCTGTAAAGGCCTCTTCCACAACATTAAATTCCTCAATACGTAAGATTCTTGAAATCCCCATATTTTGGGTGATTTCGGTGGCATTCGTACTCCATGGGGTTATCATGGCCGCCCTGGGTCCAACAAAAAAGGCGTCCAGGGACGCCGCGTTGATTTTTGGTCGGTTGCCGAACAACCATATTAACTTTTCTGTATCCTGTGCGTTGATTTCTTGAGTGGTTTGGACGGCAAAAACTTTAGTTGCCAGGTCTCCAAAGAAATAAATCATAATTGCCTATCTATTGAGCGGTTAGGAAAGTGCAAAATTACGATTTTAAGGCTTGTTTTTGCATCCAAGAAGGAACAGTTTTCAACCAGTTGTGTTGATAATATAAAAACTGAAATTGTTCACTATCCCCACAACTAAATACCGGTCACCAGCTTTTAAATTTCATCCCTAATAAATCAGAATGCTATTGGTTTCTTGGTTTGTTATTGAGAAACTGGTAATACTTCCGCAAACTAATATGAGAAGTAAAGAGATTTACCTATCTTTTAATCGCTAATTCAAAACCATTATGAGACAAAGAACTATACTCCTTGCAGCCGCATTTTTGTTGTCCTGTGCAAACTCCTTTTCCCAAAAGAAACTATCCAATAAAAAAATAGAAAAATTGAAGTCGGAAGCTGCTTCGATTGTGGAATCGAACAAGAAGCAATCCCAGGTTATGGTGGATAAGATTTTCAGTTTCGCGGAGCTTGGATTTCAGGAAACGGAATCCTCTGAATACCTTACGGGGATATTGAAAGAAAATGGTTTTGAGATAGAAAACTCCATTTCCGGTATTCCTACTGCCTGGTTTGCGACCTGGAGTAACGGTAAAGGACCTACCATAGCTTTAGGGAGTGATGTGGATTGTATTCCAAAAGCTTCACAATATCCTGGGGTAGCCTACCACAAACCTATCGTTGAGGGGGCGCCTGGACATGGTGAGGGTCATAATGCGGGTATTCCCTTGAATATTTCTGCCGCATTGGCCGTAAAACAGCTAATGGAACGTGAAAATATAGGTGGAACATTACTTCTTTGGCCCGGTATTGCAGAGGAGCTTGTGGCGGCCAAAGCCTGGTACGTTCGGGACGGGCTTTTTGATGATATAGACATGTGCATATTTACCCATGTAAGCAATAATCTAACTGTATCCTATGGACCAACTCGCGGCACTGGTCTCATTTCAGTGGAGTATTCGTTTGATGGGGAATCCGCACATTCTGCAGGAGCTCCGTGGCGCGGCAAAAGTGCATTGGACGCAGCGGAACTGATGAATATTGCATGGAACTACAAGCGCGAACATCTACATCCCTTGCGTCGTTCGCACTCTATCTTCACCGATGCTGGGGACCAGCCTAACGTGGTACCTTCCAAGGCTGCTATCTGGTTCTATTTTAGGGATATCAAGTATGATGGCATTATGGAAATGTACCATGAAGCTAATGATATTGCCAAGGGTGCGGCCATGATGACCGGGACTACGGTAACCTCAAAAATATTGGGAGCCGCTTGGCCGAGACATTACAATAAGGTGATTGCAGAAACCATGTATAAAAATATAAAGCAGGTAGGATTACCCGATTGGTCGGAGGCAGACCAGAAGTTAGCGAAGGCGGTTCAAACAGAGGTGAATTCCGAAAAGATTGAAGGGCTGGCCACCAAACTTGATACTATAGGTCTACCTGTAATCGAACCTATAAGTGGTGGCTCGGATGATATAGGCGACATCTCCTGGAAAATACCTACGGTGACCATGCGTTTTCCGTCTAACATTCCAGGTCTACAAGGACATCATTGGAGCAATGCTATTTCCATGGCTACGCCAATTGCCCACAAAGGAGTTGTTGCAGGTGCCAAAGCCGAAGCTATGACCATTTTGGATTTTCTTTTGAAACCAGAACTGCTTGAAGGGGCATGGGATTATTTTAATAACGAACAGACCAAGGAAACCAAATTCATACCCATGATTTCAGAAGATGATATGCCACCCATATACTTGAACGCTGATAAACAGGGACAATTTAGGTCCGAATTGGAGAAATTTTATTACGATGAGACCAAATACGACACCTATTTGGAACAATTGGGTGTGGAGTATCCTACTTTAAAGGAGTAGCTGGAAATATAAGAATACCTATTTCTTTTCTAGTAGTGCCATGTAAAATCCGTCAAAACCACTTTTGGAGGCATAGATTTTTTTATCGCTGATTATTGAGAAATCGGAACCCTCATCACTTGATAAAAAAGATTTGACCTGGTCTAGATTCTCTTGAGGAAGTATGGAACAGGTAGCGTAAACCATTTTACCGCCCGGTTTCAGTATTTTACTGTAGCTGCGGAGGATTTCTTGTTGTGTTTTTGTAATCCTTTCAAGAAAATCGGGTTGCAACTTCCATTTGGTATCCGGGTTTCTTCTAATTACGCCTAGTCCAGTGCATGGCGCATCTATCAATACCCTGTCCGCGCTGCCATACAGTTTCTTAATCACTTTAGTGGATTCTATTTCCCGAGGTTCAATGTTATGCGCACCGTTTCTTCTCGCGCGCCGTTTCAGCTCTTTGAGTTTGCTAGAATAAATGTCCATGGCAATCAACTGACCCTTGTTTTCCATTAATGCAGCTAGGTGAAGTGACTTTCCTCCCGCGCCCGCACAGGTATCCACCACGCGTTGACCAGGTTTTACATCCAGCATTTCCGCAACGAGTTGGGAGGATGCGTCCTGCACTTCAAAAAATCCATTTTTAAAGCTTTGGGTAACAAAAACATTGGCACGCTCAGGCAATCGCAACGCCAGGGGATATCCTTTAATAGGGTTCGTAACAATACCTTCGTCCAATAAAGCTTTTCGCAACTCCTCTTTAGTGATTTTTAGCGTATTGGTCCTCAGAATAACCTCTGCAGGTTCATTGAGTTTGGCAATTTCCTTGGTCCATAATTTTTCGCCTAAAGATTTTTCACATAGTTCGTCTATCCAGTTGGGAACCGCTTCACGGTACTTCCTGATTTTAGAGAGTTCGTCAAACTTTCCTTTTATACGACGTTCTGGTGTAGGTTCTAGCTGTTTCCAGTCCGGTAATGATATTCCCTTTAAAACCGCCCATACCGCCCACATACGAAACAGGTCGGGCCTGCTAAACGGTGCCTTTACTTCAGCAATTTCAGCATACAGTCTTTTGTAACGCACCATTTCGTAGGTGGTCTCCGCAATGAATCCACGGTCGCGGGCTCCCCATCTTTTATCGAACTTCAGTACTTTTTGGACCACCTTATCCGCATATTCTCCCTCATTGAAAATTAAGTTCAAGGCATCGATTACGGCAAATACTAAGTTCCGGTGTAGTTTCATCTCTAAAAAAATTTAAGGGTGCAAAGGTATTGTTTTAGTAGCGATTCCCTTTATTTTTGAGAAACTTTATACCTATGCGATATATAACGATTGTATTGATTTTCAGCGGTCTCGTTTCCTGTTCAGATACTGAAAGGAAGAAGCTTTTTACATCCGTTTCAATTGAAAATTTATATCAAGACTCGTTAAGTATCCGTGCTATTGAAGTCATGGGAAATAGTCTGGCTTTCGCTGGAAGTAACGGTGCATTTGGAACAGTGGATTTATCCAATGGTAAAGTAAGGGCGAACGTTGAAAAGTACCATACGACTATTCCAGAATTCCGAGCGGTGGCGCATACATCGATTGACTTTTTTATGCTTTCGGTCGCAAATCCTGCGTTACTATATAAAACCGGGGATAATGGACGTATGGAACTCGTATATATGGAAGAAGATGAAAATGTATTTTATGATGCTATGATCTTTTGGAACGATAAAGAAGGTATAGCCGTTGGAGATACGATGAACGGTTGCCTAAGTATCATCATTACTAGAGATGGAGGAAACAATTGGGAAAAGCTATCCTGTTCTGACCTGCCGGAAGGTATTGAGGGCGAAGGTGCCTTTGCGGCCAGTAATACCAATATCGAAGTCTTTGGTGAAGCCACTTGGATAGCTACCACAAAGCGAGTTTTATATTCTAGTGACAAAGGACGAAGCTGGGAAAGTTACCAAACACCTATTAAAACGACTGAGCCCACCACGGGAATCTATTCGATTGATTTTTATGACCAAAATCTTGGGGTGGCCATAGGAGGGGATTATACAAACCCCGAAAATAACATTGGAAATAAGGCTATTACCGAAGACGGAGGTAAAACATGGAGTTTGATTGCCGAAGGAAAAGATCCAGGATACAAAAGCTGTGTTCAATTTGTCCCCAATTCTGATGGGAAGGAAATAGTGGCTATAGGGTTTAGGGGAATTTCATATTCAAGCGATAGGGGTAACTCTTGGATAAAACTTTCGGATGAGCCTTTTTACACGCTTCGCTTTAAAAATGATTCCGTTGCCTACGCTGCGGGTAAAAATCGCATTTCCAAGCTGACATTTAGATAAAAAAGACCCCAATGATTTAAGAACCGTTGGGGTTTGAACACTTTAGTCTATTTTAACTGAAACGGTTTTCTAAAATAATCATCGGTAACCGCCACCGCCTTTGTTGTGACGGTACTGTTTAATAAGCTGTCTTTTAAATTCCTCCTCCGAGCGTAACAGCAACAATGTCTTTTTTGCGGTAATCACTTTGCTAATTTCCTTAAGAAAAGACCGATCTAATTCCTCTTCTTCCTCTTCAAAACTTAAAAATTGTTTGAGTAGTTCCTCGGCCTCCTTTTCGGTCAAAGCGGCTGCATCCCGTATTTTACTTTTAATTTGGGTACGCTCTTTTTGTCGCAGAGCTTCTCGTTTATCCTCATAGTCGTTGTAAACCGGCCAAAATTGCTGTGCTTCTTTTGCACTCAATTCCAAACGGTCCGTTATAAAGGCCACTTTTAAGGATTTTATTTTCTCCCTATTTTCTGTACGCTGCCCAAATGACAGAGTCATACAGCATAAAAAGGCAATAAGTATCAATTTATTCATCATCCTCTAAATTTAGTTCATCAAAATTATCTGTATTTTCATCTATGTAGTTTACTATGTGTTCATCATTGAATTGAGTGTCTAAAAAATCTCTCAATTCAAGACCATCTACCGGGATTTCTTCGGCAATTTCATAAGAACTCAATTCAAAATCATTGTTTTCAAAATAAGCTTCAATATCGGAATTTGCCAAATCGGTAAAACTGATTTCTTCGGAGGAATTCCAGAATATTCCGAACAACAACAAAGTTACCGCTGCTATGGAAGCTGCCGCTAAATAATAATTTCTATATGGACGCAATGGGATGACTTTGACATCATCATGCAACCTTTCTTTTATCCTGTCATTCAAGCCATCAAAATAACTGTTGGGAACCCTAAAACCATCATCTTTTCCATTGATAGAATCAAGGTGGCTAGGTGCTTCATCAGATAGCCGTTCCAATAATTTATCCTGAAAACTA
Source organism: Maribacter aestuarii (assembly GCF_027474845.2). Classification (NCBI taxonomy): domain Bacteria; kingdom Pseudomonadati; phylum Bacteroidota; class Flavobacteriia; order Flavobacteriales; family Flavobacteriaceae; genus Maribacter; species Maribacter aestuarii. Next base: position 84,359 of record NZ_CP107031.2, on the reverse strand, counting down.
TCGAAATAGCCCTCTGGAGTTTTAAATGGGTTTTTGTTATCTTTCTTTTTCATCCTATTTATTTGACTATCAATTCCTTTAATAGTTTAATCGGCTTTTAAATGTTCCTCTACTTTCTTCGCCGCTAAGTGATACGATGCTTTCAAACCACCTACTGAAGTATCTAGAATAGTTGAGATTTCCTCATATTTCAATTCTTCAAAGTACCTCATATTGAACACCAATTTTTGTTTCTCGGGTAGTGTGGCTATGGCTTTTTGGAGTTTCAATTGAATTTCATCCCCTTCAAAGTAAACATCTGCCTCCAAATTCTGAAGTGCCCGTTCCTGATATTCTGCATCACCCAAGCCTAATTTTTTTGATTTTAGTTTCAAAAAACTCAGGGATTCGTTGGTAGCGATACGGTACATCCAGGAAAAGAGTTTGCTATCTCCTTTAAAACCGTCAATATTGCGATACACTTTAATAAACGTGTTTTGTAGGACATCGTCAGCATCATAATGGTTCAACACAATCCTGCGGATATGCCAATAGAGTCGCTCTTTATAAGTGCTTACCAGCACTTCAAAAGCATGGGATTGAGTTTCCTTAGCTTTTAATTCTTGAATTAGTGATTCTTCCGCAATCAACCTTATCGGTTTTGGTTCTACTTTTGGACTATAAAAATAGGAAAAGGTTTAAGGCTTAGGGAAAATTCGAGATTATAAGACAGAATAATTGCCTAATTTTAGCTAGGGAGCCAAGGATTGCATCTCCACTAATTTTTTATACGTGCCATTTTTCGCAAGTAACTCCGTATGAGAACCTTGTTCCACAATTTTACCCTTTTGCAAAACTACGATTTTATCGGCATTCTGAATGGTAGACAGACGATGGGCGATGACAATAGAGGTTCTGTTCCTCATCATTTTTTCCAAAGCGTCTTGTACCAATCGTTCACTTTCCGTGTCCAAAGCAGAAGTAGCTTCGTCCAAAATCATGATAGGTGGGTTTTTCAGAACGGCTCTTGCTATGGATAGTCGTTGTTTTTGACCACCACTTAACTTATTCCCACTGTCACCAATGTTTGTATTGTACCCATTAGGTAAATCAATTATAAAATCATGGGCATTGGCAATTTTGGCAGCCTCGATAATTTCATCATCTGATGCGTTTTCCTTACCAAGACCAATATTATTTTTGACCGTATCATTGAATAGAATGGAATCCTGTGTCACAAGCCCCATTAATCCTCGCAAGGATTTTTTGGTCAGGTGTTTGATGTTGGTGCCGTCTATGGTAATTTCTCCCTCGTTTACATCGTAAAAGCGCGTTACTAAATTGGCGATGGTACTTTTACCACTTCCCGACTGACCTACTAAGGCGACGGTACTACCTTTTGGTACGGAAAGGTCAAAGTTCCGCAATACATACTCGTCCTCATATTTGAAAGAAACGTTTTGCAACGAGATTTCAGCATCAAATCTAGACTTAACGACCGCATTTTCAATTTCTGAAATTGGATTTTTAGTTTCTAATATTTCCAATACCCTTTCTGCCGCTGCATTTCCTTTTTTTACGCCATAGGAGGCTTTGCTGATAGCCTTTGCCGGTGTAAGAATGTTGTAAGCGAGCCCCATATAAGCTATAAACGAGGATGCGTCCAACGTTTCGTCGACCAATACCATTTTTCCTCCATACCAAAGTAGCACCCCAATTACTAGAATACCAAGAAATTCACCGGTAGGTGAAGCTAAATTTTGTCGGTTCAACAAAGTATTGCTAAAGTCGAAAAAGCGCTTGGTAGAATTAGCGAAAGTGTTATAAAACCGTGATTCAGCATTAAAAGCTTTAATTACGCGAAGACCTCCCAGAGTTTCCTCAATAATGGATAAGAATTCTCCTTGCTCCTTTTGAACCCTATCCGATTTCTTTTTTAGTGATTTCCCTATTCGAGATATAATCATGCCTGCAATAGGTATAAAAATGAATACAAAGAGCGTCAATTTCCCACTTATACCGAACATTATCAGTATGGTAAAAACGATAGTCAGGGGTTCTCGGATTATCAATTCCAAAATAGATAAGAAAGAATGTTGTATTTCTAATACATCAGAGGTAATCCTGGCAATAACATCTCCTTTTCTCTTCTCTGAATAATAGGAAATGGGTAATTCAGTAATTTTCTGGTACATACCATTTCTGATATCCTTCAGAACCCCGTTTCTTAGAAAAGTAATGAAATACATGGCCAGATAGTTAAAAAAGTTCTTTAACAGAAAAAGAACAAGCACAAGACCTATTACTAAAATTAGACCTTTCATTTCATCGTTACCGGAATATGCGGTAACCTCGTAGTTGATCAAGTCCTGTAAATAATCTTTCAGGTGACCTATTTCAGTATAGACCGGTTTCTCGGTAACTTTTTTATTAGGGGTAAAAAGCACATCCAACATGGGGATTAAAGCCGCAAAGGAGAGGGCACTAAACAACGCGTAAAGTATGTTGAAGAAAATATTTAAATAGCCGTATTTGCTATAAGGTTTCGCAAAGCGAAGAATTTTCTTGAAATAATCCATTAAGTCAATTTAAGCTCGCTTAAAATGCTTTGAATTTTTGCATCTAGGCTAGCGGCGACCGCTTTATAATTTTCCGCCTTGTCCAATTTTGTATTCGTGCTAATATAAAACTTTACCTTAGGCTCAGTTCCGCTTGGTCTTGCGGCAATACGTGTTCCGTCCTCGGTTTCATAAATGAGTACATTGGATTTGGGAATATCAATAGTTTTTTCTTCACCGGTTAGAACATTTTTTGCAGTAGAGGTGTTGTAGTCCTCTATCCATTTTACTTTGGAACCGGCAACGGACTTTACCGGATTATCCTTGAAATCTTTCAACATCTGTTTGATTTCCTCTGCGCCACTAATCCCTTTTTTGGTAATGGATACTAGATGCTCTTTATAGAAACCGTAATCTACATAACAGTCAATTAAATCTTTGTAAAAAGAACTGCCATTTGCTTTTGCCTGTGCCGCGATTTCACATGCCAATAGGGTAGAGGTGACCGCATCCTTGTCACGTACAAAGTCACCGACCATATAACCAAAACTTTCCTCACCACCACCGATGAATTTAGAGTCGGGGAAGTCTTTTATCATTTTCCCGATCCATTTAAAACCGGTCAGTGCTGTTTTGAATTCCACACCATATGCTTTGGCCATTGCTTCCATCATTGGAGTAGAAACTATGGTCGTGGCTATAAATTCATTTCCCTTAAAACCTTTCTTCTTTTGTTGTTCTAGGAGGAATTTTGTCATTAGAACCATGGCCTGGTTTCCGTTCACGATTTCCATTTTACCATCCAAATTTCGCACGGCAATTCCTAAACGGTCACTATCTGGATCGGTACCCACAACCATGTCGGCACCAATTTCCTCGGCCTTCTTAACGGCCATTGATAAAGCTTCAGGCTCTTCTGGATTAGGAGATTTTACCGTTGGAAAATCACCATCCGGTTTTGCTTGTTCCGCAATAACCGTTACATTTTTATAACCGGCCCGCTTCAAAACTTCTGGAATAGCCGTAATTGATGTGCCGTGCAAAGAGGTGAAAACAATTTTGAAATCATCTTTTCCATCGGCATTAAAATTCCCATTAGTTACAGAAGCTTCAAAAAAGGCCTCATCGACCTCTTCATCTATCATTTCGACTAAACTTTCATTAGCATCGAACTTAATGGATTCATAGGGAAGTGAATTAATCTCCGCTATGATTTCTCCATCCTGAGGGGGTACTATTTGTCCTCCATCGCCCCAATACACTTTGTAACCGTTGTATTCCGGTGGATTATGCGATGCGGTAAGCACAATTCCTGCATGACAGTTTAAATGGCGAACGGCAAAAGATAACTCTGGTGTAGTGCGTAATTCCGAGAATAAAAAAACTTTAATTCCGTTGGCAGAGAATACCTCTGCAACTGTTCGTGCAAGCGTATCGCTATTATGGCGGCAATCATAGGCGATTACTACCTTAACCTCTTCATCGCCATATACCTTGTTCAGGTAATTGCTGAGACCTTGTGTACTTTTTCCTAGTGTATATTTATTAATTCGGTTAGTTCCTGCACCCATAACCCCCCGCATTCCTCCCGTACCAAATTCCATGTTCTTATAGAAACGGTCCTTAAGTTCTTCCGTATCATTATCTATAAGATGTTGAATTTCTTTTTTTACGGCAGGGTCAAAAAAATCCGTCAGCCAACTTTTGGCGGTATCAAGAATATTGTTCATTTAGTGTTCGGTTTTATGTAGCTATTAAATTTACGAAGAATATTAATTTTGTTCAGCTTTCATATTTATTTCTTCCGATATTTTATAGCGTGGTTCATTTTTTCTGGATCGTGTCAACATCTCCCCAAGGAATCCTGCCAGAAACAACTGTGTTCCAATGACCATGGCCACCAATGCAATGTAGAATTGCGGCCTATCTGTAATTAATCTCCCGAAAGGATTTATAAAAAGTTTGTCTATACCCAAATACAAAGCAAATCCAAAACCTATGATAAACATCAAAACGCCCCAAGCGCCAAAGAGATGCATTGGACGTTTGCCAAATTTGGAAACGAACCAAATCGTTAATAGGTCCAAGAATCCATTTATGAATCTTTCCATACCAAATTTAGTTTTGCCGTATTTTCGGGCTTGGTGTTGAACCACCTTTTCCCCAATATTTATAAACCCCGCATTTTTTGCAAGAACGGGAATATAGCGATGCATTTCTCCCGAAACTTCAATATTTTTTACTACCTCTTTATCAAAAGCTTTCAGTCCACAGTTGAAGTCGTGTAATTGTACGCCAGATGTTCTTCTTGCCGCCCAATTGAATAATTTAGAAGGCATATTCTTGGAGAGTACCGAATCGTACCTTTTCTTTTTCCACCCAGAAACTAGACTATACCCCTCGTTTTTAATGAGGTCATAAAGTTCCGGTATCTCTTCAGGATTATCCTGCAAATCTGCGTCCATGGTAATGACAACTTCACCTTGCGCTGTTTTAAACCCGGCATGTAAGGCTTGTGACTTACCAAAATTTCTTGGAAAGCGGATACCCTTAACATTAGAATTTAATCTGGAAAGCTCAGTAATAACATCCCATGAACCGTCCGTACTACCATCATCTATAAATAGGAGTTCATATGAAAAACGATTGTATTGCATCACGGATACAATCCAATCATGAAGCTCTTTGAGCGATTCTTCTTCGTTAAGTAAAGGAATTACAATGGATAGCTGCATTGGTTGCTTCAGGAATTCCTTTCAAAAATACAAACTTAGTCTAGATTTTCTTGTTTTTTGAGTACTAATGCCGGAATTAAAGACAGAATAAAGCCGAGAACGAGACTAAAAACTAATCCAAAGATTACTTGCATGGATGGTGTGGAAAATTTCTTTCCCATTTCCATTTGAGCATCTATTTGTTCGGTTGTCATTTTAGTTGTTTCCATAAGCTGATTACGTTGAAACTCCATGGCTTTGTTCATCATTTCCGGATCTATAACATTGACCATGATTTGATTGAAGATTATTCCGATGATGCCTCCAATAAGGCAAACGCCAACTCCGATTTTTAAGCCCTGTCCAAAGGACATAAATCCGTTATTGGCCTTCCGGAATTGAATCATGGCAAAAAGAAGTGCCGCCAAACTAAGAGCGATACTGATTAACATAACAGCTATACCACCTTGGTAGTGCATATCCGCAGTGTAAAGCATAAAGGCAAAAATTATACTTACTCCACCCAATAATAATCCGTAATTAAGGGCGTACTTACCTGTTTTAGGTTGATTTTCTTCCATCTTTATAGTTTTAAGGTTGATTACTGATAATTGGTATTCCTTTGAGTAATTTTGTTACAATTAAAGCTACAATAATTTTATGACGTTTTTTACCCATTTAAATTGTCAATTTCCATTATTTAACTAAATTTGCAGCCTGAAAAAGAGTGCCCGTTGGAATGGGCGCATTAAAGTCCAGTACAATGAAAAAAGGAATACACCCAGAAAATTATAGATTAGTTGCCTTTAAGGACATGTCCAATGAGGAGGTTTTTTTAACGAAATCCACTGCCGATACAAAGGAGACATTGGAAGTAGATGGTGTTGAATACCCACTTGTGAAATTGGAGATTTCAAGAACCTCTCATCCCTTTTATACCGGGAAAGCTAAATTTTTGGATACTGCAGGACGTATCGATAAGTTCAAGAACAAATACGACAAGTTCAAGAAAAAACCTGCTCCTGTTGCAGAAGAGGCATCTAAGGATGAGGCTAAGGCCAGCGAGGAGAAAGAATAGACTGCATTTAGCAGATAATAAATACCATACGCCTCTGATACTTAGTATCGGAGGCGTTTTTTGTTAATTTCGCAAAAAAATATCTTCATGAACTATATTCTTTTTGATGGACCAATGCGCAATAATTTGCTGCCATTTACCTTTACAAGGCCCGTAGCGGAGATACGGGTTGGTATCATGACGATAAGGGAGAAATGGGAAGCGTACTTGAAAAGAGGATGTACTTTCCATACGGAGGAGTATTTAAGTAAAAAGTATTCCCTTACACTTACTCAGGACAATATCTTTATAGATAGCTCCTTTTTGCCTACAAAAAAGGTAGTTGCCAAAATTAAAGAATTGGATTTTGGGCAAGCGTTGGCTCAAGAAGATACCATCATTGCTTATAGAAGTAGTTCAGTAGTTGAGGATGTTGATTTAGTGTCCATGAATTCAATTATATTTGAGGGAAAGATTATTAGGATTGCTCATACTTGGGATATCTTTTCTAAGAATGAGGAAGTCTTACAGGCCGATTTTGATTTTATTACTGAAGGAAGGAAAAGTCAACCCATTTCCAAAACGAACAATTTAATCTGTCCTGAGCGTATATTCTTAGAAGAAGGCGCTAAGGTAGAATATAGTATACTCAACGCCACGGACGGACCTATTTATATAGGAAAAAACGCTGAAATTTGGGAAGGAAGCCTTATAAGGGGAGGTTTGGCCCTTTGTGAAAAAGCCATCATAAAGATGGGTGGTAAATTATACGGCTCCACTACTATCGGCCCACATAGTAAAGTATGTGGAGAGGTAAGTAATTCGGTTATTTTCGGCTATTCCAGTAAGGGTCATGAGGGATATTTAGGAAACGCGGTGTTGGGAGAGTGGTGTAATATTGGAGCGGACTCCAACAACTCCAATCTAAAGAACAATTATGCCAAAGTGCGATTATGGAATTATGCGACGGAGAAATTTGAGCATACGGGATTACAATTTTGCGGTTTAATGATGGGTGATCACAGTAAAACCGCTATCAATACTATGTTCAATACAGGAACGGTTATTGGGGTCAACTCCAATATTTATGTTCCGGGTTTTCCCAGAAATTTCGTACCCAGTTTTAGTTGGGGAGGTGCCTCAGGGTTTTCTACTTACATGCCTAATAAGGCTTTTGAAGCCGCAGAGGTAATGATGGCAAGAAGGGGAGTGGAGTTCAATCAGACAGAAGCGGATATATTGAACCATGTATTTGAACTGACCAAAAAATGGCGTAATTACTAAGGATTTTAAAGTGATGAAAAAGAAAGTGGCTTTTTATACGCTCGGTTGCAAGCTCAATTTTTCGGAGACTTCTACGATCGCACGAAGTTTCGTTGACGAGGGATTTGACCGTGTTGATTTTTCCGAAAAGGCCGATATGTATGTCATCAATACATGCTCTGTAACGGATAATGCGGATAAGAAATTCAAAACAATCGTTAAACAGGCCCAAAAAGCTAATTCGGAAGCCTTTATAGCCGCCGTTGGCTGTTATGCGCAATTAAAACCTGAAGAACTGGCCGCTGTGGATGGCGTAGATTTAGTCTTAGGAGCAACAGAAAAGTTCAAGATTACCGACTATATCAACGACTTGAGCAAAAACGATTTTGGCGAAGTGCACTCTTGCGAAATTGAGGATGCCGATTTTTACGTAGGTAGTTATGCTATTGGTGATAGAACACGGGCCTTTTTAAAGGTTCAGGATGGCTGTGACTACAAGTGCACCTATTGTACCATTCCACTGGCACGCGGTATATCACGAAGCGATAAACTTCAGAATGTTCTTAAAAATGCGTCGGATATTGCCGCCCAAGGAATTAAAGAAATAGTGTTGACCGGGGTAAACATCGGGGATTATGGAAAAGGGGAATTCGGAAATAAAAAGCATGAACACACATTCCTTGATTTGGTAAAAGCTTTGGACGAAGTCGACGGAATCCATCGGCTAAGAATATCCTCCATCGAGCCTAATTTATTAAAGAATGAAACGATTGATTTTGTTGCTCATAGCAAGTCTTTCGTGCCTCATTTTCATATCCCCTTGCAAAGTGGAAGTGACACGTTGCTCAAATTAATGAAACGACGTTATTTGACAGGGCTTTACACGGAACGTATTGAAAAAATAAAAAAGACAATACCAGATTGCTGTATCGGTGTGGATGTAATAGTGGGTTTTCCGGGAGAAACCGAAGAGCATTTTCTGGAAACCTATAATTATTTGAACCAGTTGGATATTTCCTACCTACACGTGTTCACCTACTCCGAGCGGGACAATACAGAGGCCGTAAAAATGGATGGGGTAGTACCTAAGAAAATTAGAAACAAGAGAAGCAGGATGTTAAGAGGCTTGTCTGTTAAAAAACGAAGGGCATTTTATGAAAGTCAATTAGGTAACGACGTGGAAGTTCTCTTTGAAAGCGAGAACAAAAACGGCTACATTCAAGGATTTACGGAAAACTATATCAAAGTAAGAACCCCGTGGAATCCATTTTTAATAAACACGGTTCACAGAGTAACGCTAAAGGATATTGCCGAGGACGGACTGGTTAAAATAGAATTTTGCAAAGCTGAAATAGAAGTATAAAAAAACCTCTCGGGAAGAGAGGTTTGTCTTTTAGATTCTGATGCCTACTGGCAACATTTCCTTGTACTGTCTGTTCTTTCTCAAAAACCCTGCAATATGAGGGCTGGTTGGTACCACACGTAAGTTTTTTTCCTGAATGTGGTGAAGAACGGATTTGATGAAATTCTCTTTAAAACCTTCCTTGGTGATTTCTTCAGGTACTACAAGTTTAGTTAAGAAGACTTTCCTTTCTTGAGAAGAATACTCGATTTTGGCTAAATGACCATCCACAGTTGTTTCAAATTGACGCAAGAAAGCATTGTCCTTAATAATAACATCGTTCATATAGTTGATTTTAGTGTTGGTTTAAGACAAAAAAATTACGATGTTCCCAAAATCGTAATTAATAGATAATCCGCCTAAAAGTATAAGGACATAATTTGTCAAAATATTCGCTAGACGAATAGCAAAAGTACTAAAAAATTACATATTTTCCTAGTTTTTATACACTTCCCTATAAATGAAAGATGATAAAATCCACGTCTATTTAATGCCAGGTATGGCGGCTAGCAGTACCATTTTTGAGTACCTGAGCTTACCCTCCGAGCGCTTTGAGCTACATGTGCTTGACTGGATATTACCAGGAGAACTAGATGATTTGAAGCAATATGCCGAAAAAATGTGTAAAAAGGTGGTTCACCGTAATCCTGTTTTAATCGGGGTTTCTTTTGGGGGCGTATTGGTTCAGGAAATGGCGAAATTAATACCCGTACGGAAAATTATTATTGTTTCCAGCATCAAAACGAAATCCGAGTTACCAAAAAAAATGCTTTTTGCGCGGTACACGAATATCCATAAATTACTGCCCACGGGGTTAATTAATAATGTAGAATTACTGGCAAAATACGCCTTTGGGGAAACGGTAACCAAAAGATTGGCCTTATATGAAAAGTACTTATCCGTTAGGGATAAATACTATATAGATTGGTGTATTCACCAAATGGTGCATTGGGAACAAACTGAATATGCTGAAAACTTAATTCACATTCATGGTGTTAAGGATACCGTATTCCCCATCTCCAACATAAAAGAATGCTTACAGGTTGGGAATGGTACCCATACAATGATAATTCATAGGGCCAAATGGTTTAATGAACACCTCCCTGCAATTATTTTGGAATAAGACTGTTGTATTAATACCTTTGGATAGTAAGAACTTAAAAATAAAAATGTTGTGGAATTTTATATTCATCAATATTTGATAAAAAATATATAGAGAAAGGATGAAAACTATTAAGAACATTTTAATGCTATTGGGAGTACTATTTGTAATCAGTACTTTGGTTTTTGCGGTTCAAGGAACCGATGCTAAGATGGAAACCGTTCAAAAAGTGGTGAACGATAGTATAGAAAAAAATGTGGCGAAGGAATACCGTATATCATCCATTGATATTCCGGAAGATTTAAATTTTGCAGGTGAAAAAGTGCCATTGGAAGATCCTGAGATTATGGAACGTGTAGACCGCGAGTTCTTGGTAAACACCTACTGGCAATCCAATGCACTATTACTCATGAAGCGGGCGCACAAGTATTTCCCTATTATAGAGCCTATTCTGGCCAAGAACGGAATCCCGGATGATTTTAAATACTTGGCGGTAGCCGAAAGTGGACTTACGAACGTAGTATCGCATGCAGGTGCCACTGGTTTTTGGCAGATAATGAAGGAAACTGGAAGGGAATATGGGTTGGAGGTAAATTCTAACGTGGACGAACGGTACCACCTAGAGAAATCAACTGAAGTAGCTTGTGAATATCTAAATAAGTGGAAATCAAGATATGGTAGTTGGACGTTGACAGCAGCGGCCTACAATGCGGGTCCAGGTGCCATTAATAAGTATATGGGAATTCAACAGGTAGACGATTATTATGATTTACTATTGGGCGATGAGACAGGGAGGTATGTCTTCAGAATCATGGCTATTAAAGAGATATTGTCAAATCCTGGTAAATATGGATTTCAGATAGACAAGGAGGACATGTATAATTCCGTACCGACCTTTAATGTAGAGATTGACGAGCCTGTATCAAGTTTCGCCGATTTTGCCCAGAAATACGAAATCAACTACAAAATATTGAAGCGACACAACCCTTGGTTGCGTGAGCCGTATTTAAACAATAATTCTAGAAAAAAGTACACGATAGAAATACCCAACAAAGGCTATTATAAAGACTCTAAATAATCGCTAGATTTTTTTCATCTGTTGCTGCATCATTTTTATCTGTTCGGTCAGCATATTGTTCTTGTCCAGTTTTTTTGCCTCGTTAAGAAGCATAGTGGCTTCCCTTTTTCTACGCTTTTGCATGGCTATACCTGCCAAGCTCAATTTAGCCATAGCAATATCGTAATCCATGGTGAGGCCAAGCTTCAACGCTTTTTTAAAATACTTTTCTGCCGTGGTAAGGTTGGTCTGCGAAAATATTATTCCGTGTAGGTAATTGTAATAACCTTGTTGCTTTTGTGTCAAAGCAGCCTTCGGATTCTTAATTTTATTCAACCACTTCTGAGTGCCTGCCAAATCTTGCTTCCGCATTCTCAAAAAAGCTAAAAGAATCATCTCGTTTCTAAAGTAGAGAAAAATGAAAATCAGGGATAGTAGTATTAGGAAAACTCCGTTTCCTATATATCCTTCTATAAATTGGTAAACGGCATAGGCAATAATCAATCCCGCAATCACCAGTTTAATATTTTTATTGAACATAATTGAAAATTTTAAATGAAGGATTTCAAATCCCTACATGTGTATCAGATGGCTAAGATTATGGCACTGTAACGTCGTACACCTAGCAAAATCGATTCGGGCAAAATTAGGCAAAACGTAGGTTTTGAGGTGTACGGATTTCTAAAAATATTTTTTTTGATAAGACTTGTGAAAGAAAAAACTCTTTGTATATTTGCGCCCAGAATTTGCGAAGGGATTCGTGGGTTTCATAATAATAAAAAGGATTAGAAAATGCCCGGACAAAAAAGAACATATCAGCCATCAAAGCGTAAAAGAAGGAATAAACATGGGTTTAGGGAACGCATGGCATCCGTAAACGGAAGAAAAGTTCTTGCGAGGAGAAGAGCAAAAGGAAGAAAAAAACTATCTGTATCCTCTGAGACAAGACACAAAAAATAAATGATTATACTTTTTAAAATATTAAGGTGTTACTTTTCCGAAAGTAGCACCTTTTTTTATCCATTAACTAAACATACGACACTAGAAAATGCCGAAAAGAAAAGATTTAAATTCGATTTTAATAATAGGTTCAGGCCCTATTATTATTGGTCAAGCCTGTGAGTTCGATTACGCTGGTTCTCAATCCCTACGTTCCCTTCGAGAAGATGGTATAGAGACTATTCTCATCAATAGTAACCCGGCAACCATAATGACAGATCCATCCATGGCGGATCATGTTTACCTAAAACCATTGACCACAAAGTCGATTATTGAAATCTTAAAGGAACACCCACAGATTGATGCCGTATTGCCGACCATGGGCGGGCAGACCGCTCTAAACCTCTGTATAGAAGCCGATAAAAAAGGAATCTGGGAAGATTTTGGTGTGCAAATGATTGGGGTGGATATTGATGCGATAAATATTACCGAGGATAGAGAGAAATTCCGGGAACTAATGTTGAAAATAGGGGTTGGAATGGCTCCGCAGGCCACCGCAACGTCGTTTTTGCAAGGAAAGGAAATTGCACAAGAATTCGGTTTTCCATTAGTAATCCGAGCTTCTTACACCCTTGGAGGAGCAGGTGCATCAATCGTTTATAAGCCGGAAGACTTTGATGAATTGTTAAGTCATGGATTGGAGATTTCGCCGATACATGAAGTGATGATCGACAAAGCCTTGATGGGATGGAAGGAATATGAACTGGAATTGCTCCGCGACAAGAACGATAACGTTGTTATTATTTGTGCTATTGAGAACATGGACCCCATGGGAATCCATACAGGGGACTCCATTACGGTTGCCCCGGCAATGACCTTATCGGATAGAACCTATCAGAAAATGAGAGATATGGCGATACATATGATGCGTAGTATCGGGGACTTTGAGGGCGGTTGTAACGTACAGTTTGCTGTGAGTCCGGATGAGAAGGAAGATATCATTGCCATTGAAATTAACCCTAGGGTCTCAAGATCGTCGGCTTTGGCGTCAAAAGCTACCGGTTATCCCATTGCGAAAGTAGCAACAAAACTCGCTATAGGGTATTCTTTGGACGAATTGGAAAATCAGATTACAAAATCCACTTCGGCTTTGTTCGAGCCAACTTTGGATTACGTAATTGTTAAAATACCACGATGGAACTTTGATAAATTTGAGGGTTCCAATAGAACTTTGGGTCTACAAATGAAATCAGTGGGAGAGGTAATGGGCATAGGCCGTTCCTTTCAAGAGGCCTTGCACAAGGCAACCCAGTCATTGGAAATTAAAAGAAACGGACTTGGCGCCGATGGAAAAGGTTATAAGGATTACGACCAGATTATTAGTAAGTTGACCATTCCTAGTTGGGACAGAGTCTTCGTCATATATGATGCTATTCAAATGGGAATCCCATTAAGTCGTATCCATGATATCACCAAAATTGATATGTGGTTCCTCAAACAATATGAGGAGCTCTATCAATTGGAAAAGGAAATATCCAAATATACCATCGCAACGTTGACCAAAGATTTGTTGTTGGAAGCAAAACAGAAAGGCTTTGCGGACCGTCAGATAGCACATATGTTGGATTGTTACGAGAGTGAAGTATACAACAAAAGAACGGAGCTAAAAATTAATCGCGTCTATAAGTTAGTGGATACTTGTGCTGCCGAATTCAAGGCCATGACCCCTTATTACTATTCTACTTTTGAAGCGGAGATTGAAAAACCCGATGGTACAAGGTATGTTGAAAACGACAGTGTGGTCACCGATAAGAAAAAAATCGTAGTATTAGGTTCGGGACCCAACCGGATAGGGCAGGGGATAGAATTTGATTACTGCTGTGTACATGGGGTTCTTGCTGCCGCTGAATGTGGTTATGAGACTATCATGATCAATTGTAACCCGGAAACGGTTTCAACCGACTTTGATACGGCTGACAAACTGTATTTTGAACCGGTATTCTGGGAACATATCTACGACATCATTCGTCATGAAAAGCCAGAGGGTGTTATCGTCCAATTAGGTGGACAGACGGCACTAAAACTTGCGGAAAAACTATCTAAATACGGGATTAAGATTATCGGGACCAGTTTCGAATCACTAGACTTGGCAGAAGATCGAGGTAGCTTCTCGGAACTTTTAAAAGAAAACAATATTCCTTATCCACAATTTGGAGTCGCAGAGACAGCTGATGAGGCACTGCAGTTGGCCGATGAGTTGAATTTCCCACTATTGGTTAGACCTTCTTATGTATTGGGCGGTCAGGGAATGAAAATTGTCATTAACAAGGAGGAGCTAGAGGAACATGTTGTGGATTTGTTGCGAAAGATACCTAATAACAAACTCTTGTTAGACCACTATTTAGATGGTGCCATAGAAGCGGAGGCCGATGCCATTTGTGACGGAAAGGATGTTTACATTATTGGCATCATGGAACATATTGAACCTTGTGGCATACACTCAGGGGACTCGAATGCCACCTTACCTCCCTTTAACTTGGGAGAGTTTGTGATGCAACAGATTAAGGACCACACCAAGAAGATTGCTTTGGCCTTAAATACAGTGGGACTGATTAATATACAATTCGCCATTAAGGACGATATGGTTTATATTATTGAGGCGAATCCTCGTGCTTCCCGTACCGTTCCGTTTATCGCAAAAGCCTATAAAGAACCTTATGTGAATTATGCTACCAAAGTAATGTTGGGCGAGAAAAAAGTCAAAGATTTCGATTTTAAGCCGGAGTTGGAAGGTTTCGCCATCAAACAACCGGTTTTTTCATTCAATAAATTTCCTAACGTAAATAAGAACCTTGGACCTGAAATGAAGAGTACAGGCGAGAGTATCTTATTTATAGATAGCCTTAAGGATGATGAGTTTTACAACCTGTACGCTCGTAGAAAAATGTATTTGAGTAAGTAATTTCAAATCACATTATAAAAAAATAAGCTCTTGATTCTTCAAGGGCTTATTTTTTATTAATAACGAATCCATTTAGACTTTTACGACAACGTAGCCTCTTCTGGTTTTGGTATAATGCTTACCGTTCCAGAAATAGTAGCGTTTACCTTTAATCTTGACAACCTTATAATTGGCTGGCCTTTTTTGCACAACAACTACTTTTGTTGGGGCTTTAGTTCTTACACGCGTTGCACATGAAGCAAGACCACACATAAAAACAACAAGAAGTAAAATAAGGGACTTTTTCATAATCTTAAATTTTATGTTTAAAATAGGACGATGAAAACTAGAAAAGGTTTAGTTAAACCATACCGCATACCTTTTTCTTCTCAGTTCTAGGGCAAGGGTTTCTTCCATTTTAAGAGCTTCAGCCCTAGTAGGAAAAGGTTCGATATGGTTATAGAGACTACCGCGTAGATATAGTCCGTATTTCTTTACAATGCTTGAGGAAAGATTATGGCCCTTTATATTTCTATAACCTGTTTTATGCTGTTTAAAACGTATTGCTGGGGTTTTGCTGGTCATGCCCACGTACAGGCATTCCAAAACACCGTTAAATTGTGGGTTAGCTTCACGAAATTTTCTATCTTCTGAGAAAACCTTTTTGGATAATTCAATTACGTAGACGCTGTATTTTGTTTGGGGCACGGATTAACCTATTTCAAGATAAAAATTTTACTTCCTTGAATCGCTAATTTCAATACCTTCTGTAGTGAACGAAAAAGCTTGCGCTCCCAATCCACCTACCATTACCGCTTGAAAAAGAGGTGTTATTGGTCTTTTCGCATACCAATCAATTAGAAAATTAGCGCCACTACCTCCAGAGGTATCCTGTTGCTCAATTACATAATCTATAGATTCCATTGGGCGTAGATAAATACTCTGGTCTAAATAGCTTCGGACTAAATCACCTTCAGTATTATAATAATCGATTTTACTTATGAAAAGACTGTCTTTTGGGCTCGTATTCCGAATACTTAGGGTTGCTGTAAGTAGCGTTCGTGAGTCCCTTGTCTGATTGTAGATATCCGAATAAATGGGCACATATACCTCCCGTATCAAGGTATCCACGGAGGCAATATTAATTTCTCTATTTAGCGTATGTTCGTCCAGTACTTCTACGGGTTGTTCCCTGGCCTCAGTTTGCTTACAAGAATTACTTAGCAAGAAGAAAAAGCTGCTTAAAAAAAGATATGATATTTTCAATTTTTTCATTTTCATGATTAATCTTCCCATTCCGTATGAAAAACTCCTTCTTTGTCCAAACGCTCATACGTGTGTGATCCAAAATAATCCCGCTGTGCCTGTATGAGGTTAAGTGGAAGTCTAGCAGAGGTATACGCGTCAAAATAGGTGAGGGAGTTGGAAAGCCCTGGTAGCGGTATTCCATTTGTCGCTCCGTATGCCACCAATTCCCTTGCAGAAGAAACGGTACTTTGCACTTTTTTGACGAACGTTGGGGATACAAGCAGGTTCGGTAAATTTTTATCCCCTTGGAATGCTTTGGTAATATCGGCTAAAAGTCCTGCTCTAATGATGCAGCCTGCCCGCCAGATTTTAGCTATTTGTGCAATCTCCAATTGATAGTTGTATTCTTTGGAAGCATCCGCTAGTTGATGTAGACCTTGGGCATAGGTAACAATAAAGGAAAAGTATAAGGCTTCCTCCGCAAGTTTTTCAAGTTTCACCTTCTCCATGGGTGATACTTTTGGTCTGTCATATATTTTATCGGCTGCGATCCGCTCCTCTTTAAGTGCGGAAATTTCCCGCATACTTACCGCAATATCAATTGAGGGAACCGGAATACCAAGGTCCATGGCATTTTGACTGGTCCATTTACCCGTGCCTTTTTGTTTTGCTTTATCAGAAATCTGGTCTAAAAGTCCAATTTTACTTAAGTTAAGTTCATCCTTTTGAATAAAAATTTTAGATGTAATCTCTACTAGGAAAGATTGAAGTCGACCGGCATTCCATTTCGTATAAGTGGCATGTAGTTCTTCATTGGTAAAACTTCCTCCTTTTTTAAGTACGTCATAAATTTCAGAAGTCAACTGCATCAAACCATATTCGATACCGTTATGTACCATTTTGACGTAATTGCCCGCTGATTTTGGCCCTAAATAGGCAACGCAAGGTTCTCCATTAAATTTAGCCGATACAGCTTCAAAAATAGGCTTAATGTGGGCATAGGCACTTTTTGAGCCTCCAGGCATAATACTTGGTCCTCGACGCGCACCTTTAGCCCCTCCAGACACACCGGCACCAAAAAAGCTGATACCACGAGTTTCTAAATATGCCTCCCTGCGATCTGTATCGGTAAAGAAGGAATTTCCTCCATCGATGATGATGTCTCCCTTATCCAAGTGGGGTAAGAGTCCTTCTATAACTGAATCTACTACCTTCCCTGCAGGAACCAACAACATGATTTTTCTAGGAGTTTTCAACGCATTTACAAAGGTTTTGGCACTAGTAGAAGCATTTACCTTCTCAACGTCTCCACCTTCTTTTATCAAGGCGTCAACCTTTTCATTGTCCAAATCGTTCCCAAAGGCAGTAAAACCATTATCCGCGACGTTCAATATAAAATTTCGTCCCATAACACCTAACCCTACTAATCCAAAATCATATTTTTGCTCCATACTATGTTGCTTTATCTAAGTAAAAATCTCTTCAATCAAAAATAAACGAAAATATCCATACACATCATTTTCTTACCGTAAAGTCATTGTTATTACATATTCTTTTCGATACTTTTATAGCTAAATCCTATAATACCGAATGAAGAAAACTGAAAATCAAATGCTGGTCATTTTTGGAGCTTCCGGAGACCTTACTGCCCGTAAACTAATACCTGCAATTCTAAATTTGGCACAAGGTGGACATTTGCCCAACAATTTCGTAGTCTTGGGTGCAAGTAGGAGCGAGTGGACCGATGAACAGTTCAGAAAAAGTGTAATCACTGAAAGCAGACATTTGGGAGATGAATTGAAGAACAATCACAAAAAATTGATATCAGATTTTTGCAATCGACTCTTTTATCATGAGTTGGGTAGTGACCAAGACGCTGATTATGGACCTTTAAAGAAGAGGATTGATGAACTAAACAAGACTTATAAAACTGACAATAACTATATTTTTTATTTGTCGGTTCCTCCATCTGCACATGAGTTGATTTCCAAGAACCTTCACGAACAAAATTTGGATGATGAATCAGACGGTTGGAAACGTTTGATTGTAGAAAAGCCATTTGGGTACAGCTTGGAGACGGCCAAGAACCTGAACAATATTTTGCAACAATATTTTAAGGAGTCACAAATCTTTAGGATAGACCATTATTTAGGGAAAGAAACGGTTCAGAACCTTTTGGTCACCCGTTTTGCCAACAGCATTTTTGAGCCGCTATGGAACCGAAATTATATTCACCATGTTGAAATAACCAACGCCGAAAGCGGTGGTGTAGAAAAGCGTGGGGGATATTACGATAAATCGGGTGCCCTCCGTGATATGTTCCAGAGCCATTTGTTACAGATTGTTGCACTAGTTATTATGGAACCTCCTTTAAGCGCTGATGCAGAAGAAATTAGGAATGAAAAGCTTAAGGCATTAAAATCGCTACGACTAATGACCGACCCTGAAACACTTCATAAGAGTACCATAAGAGCACAGTATGTTTCCTCGGTGATTGATGGGAAAAAGGTGAAGGGTTATCGTGAGGAGGAGGATGTTGACTTAAATTCCATGACGGAAACGTACGCCGCTATTAAATTCTATGTAGACAACTGGCGTTGGGCTGATGTTCCATTTTATGTGCGAACTGCCAAAAGAATGCCTACGAAGGTGACGGAAGTTGTCATACATTTTAAGACTCCGCACCATCAAATATTTAAGGATTCCGGGATGAATAGTAAGGACAATAAATTGATAATCCGTATTCAACCAGATGAAGGCGTTTTAATAAAATTTGGAGTTAAAGTACCAGGTCAAGGATTTAAAGTAGAACGCGCTAATTTGGATTTCTACTATTCGAGTTTAGTTGAAAACCACGTGATGGAGGCATATGAGCGTTTATTGCTGGATGCTATGCAAGGAGATGCCACTCTATATGCACGAGCTGACGAGGTTGAGGCTGCATGGGCTTTTGTAGACCCTATTCTAGAGTATTGGAAAAATTCGGATGCCAAAATGTACGGCTATTCTGCTGGCGTATGGGGACCCAAAAATGCAGATGACCTTATTGAGGGCTTAGGCATGTGGCGTAACCCGAGTGAAAATTTAGCAGATGATCCTGGATTTTGTGTGATTTGCTAATGACCTCTCAGAGATATATGATGTCCTGTTGATGGATGTCGTGACTTACCAATTTATTAAATCATAAATGGAATTAAAAATATATAGTAATAAACAAGAAGTAGCAAAAGAGTTTTCCACGTACTTTGCGGAATTTGTCTCCGACAAAGACACGGTGCATATCGCTTTATCCGGTGGAAGTACTCCAAAAATAGTTTTTGATACCCTCGCTTCGGATTTTGCCGATAAAATTGAATGGGAGAAAATTAATTTCTATTGGGGTGATGAGCGGTGCGTTCTGCCCACCGATGAAGAAAGCAATTACAAAATGACGGTGGACCATTTGTTCTCCAAAATTGAGGTTCCTGAAGAAAATATCCATAGGATTTTGGGAGAAAACAACCCCACTGGCGAGGCTATGCGCTATGCCAATCTTTTAGAAATAAATTTGGATAGGGTTGATGGCATACCACAATTTGATTTGGTAATCTTAGGTATGGGTGACGACGGGCACACCGCTTCCATATTTCCTCATGAAATCGAACTATGGGATGCCCCGGACCATTGTGTGGTAGCCACACATCCTGATACCGGTCAGAAAAGGGTTTCTATCAATGGCAACGTTATCAATAAGGCTAAGGGGGTTGTTTTCTTAGTTACCGGAGAAAGTAAAGAAGATAAGGTGGCCGAGATTATCAACAAAACGGGGAATCATGAGTCATATCCCGCTAGTCTCGTAGCCCCAGAATCCGGTCATTTAATCTGGTTTCTGGATAAAAGTGCAGCCAGGGGTATTGCTAAAGATTAATTTTGCAGTTTTCTGATTTTAAGGTCTCTATAAACTCTTCAACGTCAAAATTGCTTTCATCGAACTTAGTATCTCTTTTAAAAGCGGATTCTTTGCGATACTTACTTCTTGCAAAACGCCTAACACCTTGCTTATCGGTAACTAAAAGTCCGGGGACTGGAACACTCTGGCCATTTTCGTCTTTTGCCACCATGGTAAAGTAGGAAGAATTACAGTGTTTTTTCTGGCCTGTCGTTATATTTTCCGCATCCACACGAACACCTATTACCATAGAGGTCCTACCCGTGAAATTAACGGATGCCCGCAAGGTGATCAATTCTCCAACATCTATTGGATTTAAAAAATCTACTCGATTAACGGAGGCCGTTACGCAGTATCTTCTGGAATGTTTGGAAGCGCAGGCAAAGGCAATCTGGTCCATTAAATTCAAAATATGTCCACCATGGACCTTACCCCCAAAATTAGAATGGGAAGGCAGCATTAGCTCCGTTATGGAAACACGAGATTCTTTTACACTTTTAAACTCCTCCATCAATTTCTAAAATGTGGTGACTGCTCTTGTTCTACTTTAGTAATGAAATATTTGGTGTCACCCAGCCAAAAGAAGGTAAAGAAACGTTCCGTGTAACTTACTTTCACGTAACGCCCTTGGTATTCCTGTAATTTATCTATGACCTCTTGGTCTTTGTCCAAAACGGAAAAAGCGAAAATCTGTGCACCCGATATGCCTTGGCTAATTTCACCTTCCCAAGTTTTTACGATGATTCCTTTTTTACTGATTTTGATTAATTCTCCGGAGCGGACACCTTCACTATAGGGCACAAAGTAATTAAAGGCGTAAAAGAGAGCAAAGAGCAATAGGACTCCGCCGATAAAAAGGAATAGTATTTTTTTCATTTTATAATTTTAGTTTGGGTTCTTCCTCTTCAAAATCATCTTCCCTGGCGCGTTTTAGTATAGGTTCTGGAATAGATTTTTTGGCTTTTGCCCCCATTTTTTTAAGCTTCTGTATGCTAGTAATAATATTTCCACGGCCTTCCACCAATTTATTCATGGCACCTTTATACTCCTCCTTGGCATCGTCCATTTTTTTGCCAACTTTGGTCAAATCGCCCACAAACCCTTCGAATTTGTCATACAAAGCGCCTGCCTGCCGTGCAATCTCAATGGCGTTGCGCTGCTGTTTCTCGTTGTTCCACATACTATCAATGGTTCTTAGAGTTGCCAACAGGGTAGATGGGGTAACGATGACGATATTCTGCTCAAAGGCTTTATTATAAAGTGAATTATCATTGTTTATCGCAATGGCAAAAGCCGGTTCTATAGGAATGAACATCAATACGAAATCTGGACTTTCCATTTCGTAGAGATCTTCATATTTTTTTGCGGATAATTGGTCTACATGCCTTCTAAGCGAGTTAATGTGGTCTTTAAGGTATTTCTCTTGCAGTTCTTCCTCGGCATTAACATAGCGCTCATAATCGGTTAAGGACACCTTAGAATCTACGATCATTTTTTTACCGTCCGGCAGGTTAATGATAACATCCGGTAATACGCGTGAACCGTCTTCCCTGGTAAAACTTTGTTGTACGGTATACTCCCGGTCTTTTTCAAGCCCTGACTTTTCTAATACCCGTTCCAACACCAGTTCTCCCCAATTCCCCTGCATTTTGCTATCGCCTTTAAGTGCCTTTGTCAAATTCTCCGCTTCTTGGGTTATTTTCAAGTTCTGGGTCTGCAGGTTCAGCAGTTGTTCTTTGAGCGCGGAGTGAATACTGATGTTTTCTTTCTGACTTTCTTCTACCTTTTTCTCAAATAGTTGGATCTTCTCGTTTAATGGGGTCAGAATGTTTCTTATGTTCTTTTCGTTTCGTTCTGTGAATTTTAAACTTTTTTCCTCTAAAATCTTATTGGCCAGGTTTTCAAATTCCTTGGTGAATTTCTCCTGTAGCTTTTCTACTTCATCTTTCTGTTCCTGGTTTTTGAGTTGAAGGTTTTCTAAATCGGCTTGGTAACGCACAATTTGGTTTCCAAGCTGTTCTTTCTCACTTTGCAACTGTACTTTGTGCTCCTCGGTGTCCCTTAAACGTTGTTCTAAAACGGTAAGATTGTTATGCATTTGTTGCTCACGTTCTTCCAAGGCACTCTGGCTGGACTTTGTCTTAAGGTTCTGTATATAATTTCCTAGAAAATAGCCGATTGCAAGAAAAACTAGGGCAACGATAATATAGAGTAAGGTCTCGTTCATGTGGTACGCTAAATCAATAGTAAAGATACAGGTTTGGGTTCGAAATTATAATCAGGTTCGTTTCAATTTATAAACATGCTCCATTAGGTGGGTGTCTTGAAAACAAAACTACTTATTTGTTAATCTTAAAGGTTCCGTTCACTGCATCGAACATTACGGTATCCGAGGGAAAAAGACGCTCAAAAGCTTTGTTTTCAATAAGAGCACATGGGTCTTCAAAAGGATTCGTATAACCATCCATAATCAATATTTTATCACATAACTGTATGGCCATTTCTATTTCATGACTCGTAAATAGAATGGTCTTACGGGTCACATGGGCTATGGATTTCAAAAGCTTAAAAATTTGAACTTTATGGTAGAGGTCAAGATGTGTAGTGGGTTCATCCAATAATATGATATCCGTATCCTGTGCCAATGCTCTCGCAATTAATACTCGTTGCATTTGTCCATCGCTTAATTCATAACACTTTTTATCAATTAGGGCAGAGAGCTCTAGCAGTTGAATAGCTTCATTGATCTTTAGTAAATCCTGGGCTGAAAGATTGTCTAGCCAATTGGTATACGGTTGCCTTCCCAGGGCTATTAGCTCTCTAACATTTAGATTTTTTGAGGCAATAGGCTCCGTTAGAACTACGCTAATTTTAGATGCAAGTTTAAGAGGAGGGAATACTTCCAAGCTCTTATCGCTAATCTTGATAGACCCCGAAATTTTAGGCTGGAAATTACCCAAGGTTCTCAATAGGGTAGATTTGCCAATACCGTTTACGCCCACTATGGCCGATAATTCTCCTTTCCGAAGCTCAAAATTAATATTGTCACATACGGAAATGAAGTTATATCCAATGGATAAGTTATTTACGGCTAGGGCGATTTTTTGTTCTTCTGTTTTAATTCGTAATTTTTTAAAATACCATTTTTCTCTTTCGAAGCAAAAGCCAAATTACAACTGGAGCACCAAGAATACTGGTGATTGCATTTATTGGCAGCACGTTAACCGAGCCTGGCAATTGGGCTACTACATCACAAAGTAACAAAATAATACCTCCGTAGATTAGTACGGCGGGCAAAAGTATCTTATGGTTGGTGGTATCAAAAATTTGTCGGGTGAGATGTGGCACCGCTAAACCTATAAAAGCAATCGGACCCGCGAAAGCGGTTATACTTCCTGATAACAATCCTGTAGCGATAATGATAATGTAACGTGATTTTTTTAGGTTGATGCCCAGACTTTTCGCATAATTTTCCCCGAGCAAATAACCATTAAGGGGTTTTACTGAAATAATGCTGAGCAAGGTTCCGATACACACAAAACAAAACAAGAGCGTCAATTGCCCCCAGGAAAGATTTCCGACACTACCGAAGGACCAATAAAGATACTGCTGAAGCCTTTCTGCATTGCTAAAGTAGGCAAGTACGCTTACGATGGCCGCGGTGATACTTCCAAACATAAGGCCGATGATGAGCAAGGCCATAGTATCCTTTATTTTTATAGCTACAATTATTACGGCCAACAGGACAAGAAAACTACCCGCGCTAGAGGCGACTACCAGCGCTATATCGTTGACAACACTATAAGTTGCCAATCCAGAAAATAGGGAAGCTCCCATAATTAAAATAGCCGCCCCCAAACTGGCTCCTGAACTTATTCCCAAAACAAAAGGTCCGGCCAACGGGTTCCTAAAAAGGGTCTGCATTAAGAGTCCACTTAATCCTAACCCACCACCAACTAGAATAGCGGTACATGCTTTTGGAATGCGGTAATTCCATATGATATATTCCAGGGAAGAATTTTCTAGATTTCCACCAAAAATCACGTGCAAGGTATCTGACAAGGAAATGGAAACGGAACCTAGGCTAAGATTTAGAATGAAGCATACTATCAGCAAGCAAACTAGGAATAGAAATGAAAAACGATATGTTTTAGGTTTCTCCAATTATTTTAAAGGTTTGAAAAAGTAGAGTTGATGCTCTGGTAATAATTCTGGATGAAAAATGTGTATGAGATCTTTTAACACTAAATCCGGTCTTTGTGGTGCCAACTCGTAATACAGTACCCCTCCTGTTGCTCCAAGGGTTCTGGAAAATGTATAGATATTTTTATTTTTAAAAGCACCAAACTCCTGATAATGTGGGCTGGCATCTTGCATTTCTTCATACGAAGTAAACTGGGCTGGAGCTACCCAAAAATCTGCGTTCGCTGCCTTTTTCAAAACCCCTTCCCATCCTAGTGATAAACTGCCGGATTCTAAAGTGTCTTGCCACAGATATTTCCCATTGGCATCCTTTATAAACTGGGCCGCCCAACTTTTTCCACCGGGAAGGTACCAAACATCTTTGTACATGGCACCACTTAAGACTTTTGGGGTATTGGTAGCCTGTTTTGCCAATTCTTTTGCCGATAGGTATTCGTTTTCTATCTCTTCGAAAATTGCCTGTGCCTCTTTTTCTTTTTGAAAAAATGGAGCGAAAAACTTTATCCATTCGGCCTTGCCTAAAGGTGTCGCTTCGGTCCAATCGCCATTATATACGACCGGAATTTTTGAGCGGGAAATAGTTTCGTAGGCTGAATTCTGCGAATTGATTCCAAAACCCACCACTAGTTCTGGTTTGAGCGCAATCACTATTTCCGTATTTATCGTTTCATTGCTGCCAAGTTCTTTGATTATACCAGCATCAATTTGCCTGCGTGCGGCCTCTGAGGATATATATTGGGTATCAGGAAACCCGGATAATTTATCTAGAACACCCAAAGCCTCTAGAGCCGAAATGTGAGTAGTAGAGGTCACTACCACATTTTCTACTGGAACTGCAATGATGGCGTCGTACTCGTCCTTGTTCAAGGTTATCGAGGCCATTTTGTCCTTAGGTATTAAGGCATAGGTAAAGATTGACTCGGAATTGGGCCAAGGAGAAGAAATCTCAATTATGGTAATGCCGGAAGCTGATTGCTTTATCGTGAACCCATCTGCGTAGTCAATAGAGATTGCCTTTTCTACCTCTTCTAGCGGGATGGACTCTTTTTTTCTTGCTTGCAGCTAAAGTTTAGTAAAAGAAGAAATAAGAATAAGCCTTGTTTCAAGGGATGAGATTTTATGTATTTTTTCAAAAGTAGTATTATTTCATCTTTGCTTAGATTGATTAAACAAAATGTTTACTTTTATCCGGAATTTTGGTTTTCATCCTTTCATAAAGATGGAATTAAAAGGGAATCCGGTTAAAATCCGGAACTGTTCCCGCAACTGTAAGTATATGCTGAACTTGTTTCAGCATCTTGTTCAATTAACAAGTTGTTCTTACTACTAACCACTGTAGCAACTGAAAAAATTCAGTGAAAACGGGAAGGTAAAGAACAAATTACGAGTCAGGAGACCTGCCAAATTCAAACAAACATTGTTAAACTTTCGGGATAAAGGTTTACGTATGGGTACAGACATACTTTTCGCTCGGAGCAGAAATTTTAAATGAAAAAAAATATGTATTGGTTAGGTGCATCCATCTTGTTATGTACCAATGTTATTGCTCAAGATGTTGTACAAAAAGACTCCATGGGGCTTCAGCAGTTGGATGATGTAGTGGTAACGGATTCCCGTTTTGAACTGAAACGAGAAAATTCAGGTAAAACGGTGATTAAAATCTCAGCGGAAGAGCTGGAAAGAAACCAGGGAAGGTCACTAGTTGAAATAATCAATACAAAAAGTGGTATTGAAGTAAACGGGAGTAGGAGTTATGCTGGACAAAATATTTCTATTTTTGCTAGGGGAGGAAATAACCGCCAAGTTTTAGTAGTTATTGATGGTATTCAAGCATCGGACCCATCCAACGTTAATGGGGAATATGATTTAAGATTACTAAATCTTTCTCAAATTGAAAGTATTGAGATCCTAAAAGGAGCCGCGAGCACCTTGTACGGAAATTCGGCCGCTACTGCTGTAATCAACATAACGACCAAAAAAGTTTCAAAAAAAGGAACTTCTTTAGAAGTTTTGTCCAGTCTAGGAACGAATCAGTCCGCTAGTGAGCAAAATTATAATCTATCGGATTTTTCCAATACCGCTACGCTGGTTGCCGAACATGATGGATTTTCGATTTTGGCATCCGGGGGACATCAATTTACAGATGGATTATCTGCGGCATTAGGAGAGGAGTCTGACAGCTTTTCTAGAATTGATGGAAACTTTTCTCTAGGCTATCAATTTTCCGAACGTTTTAAGGTGACGACATCGGCCTTTTATAATAAACTGGATTCTGATTTTGATAATGGCTTTCCTGTGGAAGATGCCAATTTTAGTTTTAAAAGCGAGCAATCCAGATTCACCTTAGCATCAACCTACGAATATCAAAACGGAAGTATTCAAATGAACGGTGCATTCAATCAAATAACAAGAACAATTGATTCTGATTTTCCATCTTATTTTGATTCGGAATCTTTTGTTTTGGATGTATTTAATAAATATTCTTTTGGTCGTAAGCTCTACACCATAATTGGAATCAACTTCATTGAAAATACCACGGTTTTTTCTGAAGAAGAAACTACAATTAGCACCGACCCTTATGCCAATGTGGTGTTCTTGAGCGATTTTGGGTTGAATATAAACGCCGGAGTTCGTTTGAATAACCATAGCGACTATGGGAGCAACTTTATATATAATTTGAATCCGTCCTATACTACGAAATTGAAGCGCGGTTATGTCAAGTTTTTTGGATCCTACGCCACTTCCTTTATAGCGCCAAATCTCTCTCAATTATATGGTCCGTTTGGTCCAAATCCTGATTTAGAACCAGAAATCAATAACACCTTAGAAGGAGGAATCGAATATAGGCCCTCGGATAAACTAAGGATTAGTGCACTCTATTTTAATAGGAGGGAAGAGGGGCGAATCCAATTTGTAACCATTGATCCTACAACTTTTGAAAGTCAATACCGTAATACTGAGGAAACGGTAAATTTTGACGGTTTTGAATTTGAGTTACAAGCTAAGCCGTTGGAGAATTTAAGCTTGAGCGCTAATTATACTTACACAAATTCTGAAAATGGTTTAGCGCTCAGGATTCCAAAAAACAAAATTAATGCCAGCATAGGCTATGACTTAAATGACCGTACATATATATCCTTGGCGTATCAGTATGTCGCGGAACGAACCGATACGGATTTTTCTACTTTCACATCCGTCGATTTGAATCCATTTAGTCTTATGGACCTGTATATTAAGCATGACATTAGCCCAGCTGTCCGATTCTTTTTATCCATAAACAACATACTTAACGAGGAATATGTGGAGATAATCGATTTTACAAGCAAGGGTCGAAACATGCGGTTAGGAATGCGGTTGAAGCTATAGACTAAAAGTAAAAAAAGAGCGGCACTAAGCCGCTCTTTTAGAATTGTTTCTACTTATTGGTTATGTTGATAATGCGTATCGTCTATCATCCTATCTTTTAATAAGGTAAACATTTTAGAGCTAGTCATTGTCTCTACAGGGCTATTAACCGTGAAATCACTTTTCCCGGTGGCACCAGTAATTTCTTGAATTGCCCTTGCCAATAGCGGTTCGTTGGCATCCCCCAGAATTCCTAGATTACCCAAATCTTCTTTCTGCTGAATATCGGGTACTAATCCATCCGTGTAGTCTGAAAATCCCTCGGCATTTTCGTTTCGGCCCAATAAAGGTTGTATGGCCCATTGAACATCCGGATTAATCATATTTACCCTGCTAGGCGTGTATAAGTAGGAGTTGTCCCGATCATCTACCAAGGTAGTAGAAAATTCATTCTTACCCCTAGTAACATCTCCAATTTGAACTACATCGATATAAGGTTCAAGGCTGTTTATTAACAGCTCACTGGCTGATGCCGATCCGTTAGTGGTCAAGACGTACAACTTGGAAAGCCCTAATGCATCAATAGATCTGCTGCCCACCTTATCAGCAAAATAAACTTCTAACTGACTTTGCGATAATTGATCTTGAATCTTCTCGTTATAGCGTTTTCTAAGGAAAAGATCGGAAGTGTTCGTACCGTATATCATGCTTGCCAATAGACGAGTCGTATTGACAGAACCTCCAGGATTGTACCTAAGGTCCAATACCAAACTTGTGATGCCAGCAGACTTAAGGGCGATTATAGCGTCATATAGGTCGTCATCATATTCATTTGTAAATTGATTGTACATGATGTAGCCAATACTCTCACCATTTATTTCAAAAGATTTTGAAATGTAAACGGGGTTCTCTGCCAACGCTTCTTGCTTGGTAAGTTCAATCTCATTGTCGTTAGGCATTACCTCACCGTTGGAAAAATCGGCCATATTTAGGGTGTACGTGTTATTCTCTCCGAACAACAGCCCAATGTAGTTGTCCAAAGTTAATGTTTGGCCATCTACTCCTGTAAATAAATCCCCCCTATTAATTGGCTTCGTGGCTGCATCGGAATTTGGGATAATATAACGTACATATCCAAAAATCTCTTCACTATCCTGTTTTCTGATCAAACCAAATTCTAAACCGTTGCTTCTTGATATTCCAGCCAAGGAATTCGTTAGCACCCTATAATCTGAATTATAAAAGCTAAATCGATCTTCTATATATAGGAGTTTACTGTCAAAAAAATCACCTGGGTCGTCACCCGACAGAAGGAACTCAGTATAGGCTTCACTGCCTTCGGGGGTATTGGCAAATCTGTCATCGGCTAAATCGGGGACATTTCCCTGCCAGAAGTACCAAAGGTTCATCGCCTTCCACATAAAATCCTGAACTTCAACATCCGCTGAGGAATTTGGGTCTACCGTATTCGGTACATTTATGTCATCGTCCTTAGAACAGGAAAACGCAGTAGCAATCAATAAAAAAACTAAAATCTTTCTCATGAGTAAATCAACGCAATTAATAGGCAATTATTCTTGTGGCGTAAAGGCTTTAATATCAACCTCTTTGAGATTATCCATAATAAGTGCGGTGTTCCTCTCATCAAATAGTTTGGAACTTGAAACTATATTTGATGGTATTTGAACCTCAAAACTCCTTTTGGCACTAACACCGGTAATCTCTTGTATTGCCCTCGCAAGCAAAGGTTCATTGGGGTCACCAAGTACGCCTAAATTGGTAATGTCCTCTTCTAACTCTATGTCCGGAACTAAACCGTCCGTATAATCAGAAAAACCTACACTGTTTTCAAGTTGGCTAATAATCGGTTGAATCCCCCATTGATTATTTGGATTTATTTCATTCTCTCTATCTGTATTATAAACATTGCCATTTTCAAAATCATCCACAAAGAGCAAAGAACCTTGATTTTTGCCAACGGTAGTCGTGCCGATATGCACAACATTTAAATAAGGTTCTAATCCTACCATGACCAATTCACTAGCTGAGGCGGATCCCCCTGTGGCCAAAATATACACTTGATTAAGATTTAACGAGTTTAACATCTCGTTCATGCCACCATTTGCGGTACCCGTGGTACTAACAAAATTGTTATCCAGTTCGCCTGGCTCAAATTGTGCTTCAATTTTCGAATTATAAGTAGTCCTAAAAAAAGCTGATCTGTATTGGGCCCGTGGATTAGACTGGCCAAAATAGTTGCCGTAGTAACTCTACCTCCTGGATTATACCGCAGGTCTAAAACCAAATCTGTAATGTTTTGGTTCTTAAATTCAGCAAATACTTGGTTTAATGCATCACCAGAATCCAAAGAGAATAAATTATACATCAAATAGCCTATTCTTTTATCTCCAAATGTGAGTACATCATCCACCAAGATAGGGTCTTCCACAAGTCCTTCTTGTTTTGTTAAAGTTACTTCCTTGCCGTTAGGTGTAATTGTATTATTTTCAATCGTCGCCATGTCTAATGTATAGGTGTCGGCATCTCCGAACAACAAATCGATGTAATTACTTCTATTCAATCTAGTTCCATTTACACCAATAAATATATCGCCTCTCTTGATATCCTTTGAGGAAGCATCTGAATCTTTAACAATGTATTCTACGAAACCAAAGATATCTTCAGATTGACCAATCAGTGAAAGCCCAAATTCTAATCCATTACTTTTGGAAATTCCTGCGATTCGGTTAGTAAAATCCTTATAATCATCACTCCATGCAGTAAATCGGTCACCTGAAAAAACCAGTTTGTCCTGAATAAAGGTATTTGGATTAGGCGTTGCAGCCAAAAAATCTTCGTATGCCGTTTGAGTGGCAAAACGGTCATCCGCTAAATCAGGTACGTCACCCTGCCAGAAATAATAAGCATTCATGGTTTGCCACATGAAATTCTGAACAACAATATTAACCTCTTCCGGGGTTTGTTCCTCCTGCTCCTCCTGTTGTTCCTCCTCTACGATAGGGGTATCGTCATCACTATTGCACGCACTAAAACAGATTCCTATACATAGTAATAATAAAAAATAATTTTTCATAGCTTTTTTTATATTGAAATACAAGATTACTTTTCCCAAGAATCGTTCCAATTTTAATAGGAAAAGAAAACAGGGGAATTATAATTACCGAATACTTACGTTATTAATTAGTATTAGGATGTTAAATTTACTTACATATCAAATAAAAAAAATTATTTGTAACAATATTCGTTGAATCTCGTCTTCCTTGTGTAGACATCTCTTATAGTTGTAGCGAACAACCGAACCATAATGAAACAAGCGGAATTTTTAAATGCAGTGTTGCCTTTTAAGGATAAGTTGTACCGATTAGCAAAACGCTTATTGGTATCTTCTGAGGAAGCTGAGGATGCCACACAGGAAGTTCTGTTGAAACTATGGTCTAAAAAGAATGCTATAAAAGGTTACAATAGTGTTGAAGCATTTGCGATGACGATGACGAAGAATTTCTGTTTGGACAGATTAAAATCCAAGCAAGCAGGGAACCTTAAATTAGTACATAGTAATTATGGTGATGACGGTTCATCCTTACAAACTCAACTGGAGGCAAAGGATAGCGTTAATTGGGTACAAAAGATCATGGAAGAGTTGCCAGAACAGCAGAAAATGGTATTGCAGTTAAGGGATGTAGAGCAATATGAGTACGATGAAATTGAAGAGCTTATGGACATGAAACCTACCGCAATACGAGTAGCCCTTTCCAGAGCTAGGAAAACCATTAGAGAAAAATTAATTGAAAAACACAGTTATGGAATTGGATAACATAGAAAAATTATTAGAAAAGTATTTTGATGCTAGCACGACGGTAGCAGAAGAAGAAACTTTACGGGCTTATTTTTCCAAAGATGATGTAGCTGCTCATTTGGAACCTTATACCCACATGTTTCAATATTTTACCAATGCCAAAGAAGAACGTTTTACCAAGCAGGTCCCCTTAAAACCTAGCGTAAATATTTACAAGTGGGGTTCCGTAGCTGCTGTAGCTGTTCTGATGTTTGGAATTTATTTTGGTAACGAATACCAACAAAAGCAGATCGCGGATCAAGAAAAGGCTCGGTTGGCCTACAACCAAACAAAAAAAGCTTTTGCCCTTTTAGCGGAAAATTTTAGTCGGGGTACGGAAAAGGTAGCCTATCTAAATGAGTTCGAGGAGACAAGGGATAAAATTTATAACAACAATTAAAATTAAAAATTAGACAGATGAAAAAGATAATAATAACGATAGTAACCGTAATGGTGTGTTACACCGGGTTTTCACAGTCCATGTTCGATAAGTACGAAGATTTGGACAATGTAAGCGCCGTGGTCGTAAACCAGAGTATGTTCAGGCTTTTGGCCAACATAGATGTCGAAGTAGACGAGCCCGAAGCAAAAGATTTTATGGATATAGCAAAAAGTCTCAAAAATCTTAAAGTATTCATTACGGAGGATAAAGATATATCCGCGGATATGATGGTTACCATGAACAAGTATTTGAAATCAAATTCCCTTGAGGAGCTTATGCGCGTAAAGGATAAAGATGCGAATGTAAAGTTCTATATAAAACAAGGTAAGGATGCCGATCATGTGAGCGAACTTTTAATGTTCGTTACCGGAATAAAAGATTCTGGAGTAGACATTAATGTAAACGGAAGGAAATTTGAAACGGTCCTTTTGTCCTTAACGGGTGACATTGATTTAAACAAGATTGGATCGCTCACGCGTAAAATGAACCTTCCTGAAGAACTTAATAAAGCAGGAAAGAAGCAATAACAAAAATCACATCGGCCTTAGTCGTTCATAATTAATTACGATTGGTCCGATAATTTAAATTCATCAATAACAAATCAAAAAACAACAGTCATGAAAAAAGCAGTAGTAGTATTATTAATGGCCATCGTGCCGGTATTCGGGTTTTCTCAATCTATTTTCGACAAATATGAGGACATGGATAACGTGGGTTCCGTAATCGTAAACAAGGGAATGATAGATCTCTTTTCAAAGGTAGGAGCGCTATCCGATGACAAAGAGGCACAAGAATTCATGGAAGTGGCCAAGGGTTTGCAAGGTGTAAAAGTCTTTATAACCGAGGATAAGCAAGTTGCAGCGGACATGAGCGGGACGGTGCAAAAGTATTTGAAGTCTTCAAAATTGGAGGAATTGATGCGGGTAAAGGACAAAGATGTCAACGTGAAATTTTACATCAAGAATGGCAAGAAGAAGGATCATGTATCGGAGCTATTAATGTTCGTCTCCGGGATGAACAATCTGGATGTAGATGTCAATGGAAGGAAATTTGAGACCGTTCTTGTAAGTCTTACAGGGGATATCGACCTAAATAAAATTGGATCGATTACCGATAAAATGGATTTACCTAAGGATTTGAATAAGGCTAAGGGTAAATAAAATCCTTTTAAGAAGTATTTACAGTAGCTATAAAATATAGAAATAATGAAAAAAATAAGTACCGTAGTCGTAATCTTTTTTGCCCTTGTACTATCTGCATGCTCCTCTACACAGAGCTTACAGGAGTATTACGTGGATAATACAGAGAATCCTAATTTCTTGTTTTTAGATGTGCCTGCAAGTATACTTAATTTGGAAGAGGCAAATTTAACCGAGACCCAAAGAGCAGCATTGAGCTCTTTAAAGAAATTAAACATCTTGGCATTCAAAAAAACAATTGAAAATAGCGGTGAATACAAAATTGAAAAGACAAATATAAAAGCTATTTTGGACCGAGAGGAGTATACCGAGTTGATGAAAATGAACACTGAGTTCGGCCGTGCAACCATTAAATATTTGGGTGCGGAGGATGCCATTGACGAGGTAATCATTTTTGGGGACAATAAAGAAAAGGGATTTGCTTTGGTAAGGGTCTTAGGGAAGAATATGAATCCTGCTAATTTTATGCAATTAATGCAGGCCGTTCAAAAATCGAGCTATAAAGGCGAAGGTTTAAGTGAATTGGGTGAACTTTTTAAGGGTTAAAAGAACTCAATAATATTGTAGAAAGTCCTTCTGTACAATAAGTACAGGGGGACTTTTGATTTTAAGATTCTATTGCTAAAGATTTCCTTTTCGATGTTTTTAGTATATTCAAATCTTGATAACTAAAAATAGTACTATGGAAAATTTATCGGGAGAAATCATTACAGGATACTTTTTAGAATATGGCCTACCATTATTAAAAGCTATATTGATTTTTGTAATCGGTTCGTGGGTTATTTCGAAAATCGTACGAGTGCTTAAACGGGTCATGGTCAAAAAGGATTACGATCTTGCCTTGCAAAAGTTTTTGGCCAACCTTTTATCCTGGATACTCAAGATTTTCCTCGTCATTACGGTAATATCTACATTAGGTGTGGAGACCACAAGTCTTGCAGCCGTAATAGCGGCAGGAGGTCTTGCTGTTGGATTGGCGCTGCAAGGGAGTTTGGCGAATTTCGCCGGTGGGGTACTTATCATAATTTTCAAACCTTATAATATTGGCGATTTGATAGAAGCACAGGGAGTTGTTGGCGTTGTAGAGGATATTGAAATTTTCAAAACCCACTTGATAACACCGGATAATAAACACGCGATTGTGCCTAATGGTTCGTTGGCTAACGGCAATATCATTAACTACACAAGAAGAGGGAAAATTAGGGTAGATACTGTAGTAGGCGTAGGCTATGATGAGGATATAAAGAAAACCAAGGAAGTACTTTTAGAAGTTCTAACATCAAACCCTAAGGTTTTGGAGGAACCGGCACCTTCTGTAAATGTTTTGGAATTGGGTGACAGCTCGGTCAATTTCGCAGTAAGACCATATTGTAAGCCGGAAGACTATTGGGATGTCTATTTTGCGACCGTGGAAGGTACCAAGTTGGCATTGGACAAAGCTGGTATAGAAATTCCTTATCCGCACGAAGTACAGCTAAACAAGTAATATTTTCCCAATTAGATAAAAAAAGACCAATGACAGCGGTCTTTTTTTCTAAAAGTAAAAAGGTACTGAATACCCTGTATTATTATTGTTTTTCCGTGTGAACGGTCAAGTTGTTTTTGCCAAAATCCAGAGTTCTGATAGGGAATGGAATATTGATATCCTTTTGATCGAAGTGAGATTTAATCAACTTTATGGCCTTATGCCTTGCCGCATGTTCTTGCTTGGAATTTATGCAATCTGCCCAAAACCGAACCATGAAGTTAATGGAGCTATCACCAAATTCGGTAAAGAAGAATTCTACTTGTTCGCCATCATTCTGTTTAAAGGTTTCTCCGATAATTTTCACTGTCAAATCCTCGACCATCTGAAGGTCAGATTCGTAACCCACACCACAATTAACGAATATCCGATTTCTGTCGTTTAGTGAATAATTGGTAAATGAACCATCTATAAATTTTGAATTGGGAATGACCACCATATTATTATCCGGTTTTCTTAATATGATGTTCCTTAGGCTAATTTCGGTTACAAAACCAGAAATACCGTCAGCTGTAATAAAATCGTTTATCTTAAGCTGCGGCATAAAAGACAGTATGAGTCCGCCAAAGGTATTGCTTAACGTACCTTGTAAGGCCAAACCAATGGCCAAACCAACTACCCCTGCACCTGCTAATATGCTGGTAAGTACTTTATCCAGGTCTAATACTCCGAGCGCTATAAAAAAGCCTATTAAAAGTATTACGACGAAAACCACTTTGGCTATGATCTCCTGTATAGAAACCTGTCCAATTTTCTTTAATATGGTCCGTTTCAATAATTTTCGAATTCCCCTAGCTATAAAATAGAATAGGAACATGACCAGAATAGCCATAATAAAATTCGGTAACTTTAAGATGATTGCATCCAACCAACCATCTAGCTTATCCCAAAGGTTGCTAACGGAATCTTCAACGGAGAAATTTGCTTGCATGTATTTTAATTTTTGTTCCGGCGATAATATAGCCATAAAGAATTATATGTTGAAATATACGCGGCCTTATCACCCATAATTAAGTGAACGGGCAAAAGAAAAGTGTAAATGAAACAAACACCTTTTAAATCCCCGTATAATTACTTGGTGTAATTTGTTTGAGTTCTGTTTTTATACTCTCGTTTACTTCCAAGGTATCTATAAAGTTGGCAATGGAATTTTGATTGATTTTCTCGTTCGTACGGGTCAAACCTTTTAATGCCTCATATGGATTTGGGTATCCCTCCCGTCTTAAAACCGTTTGTATGGCCTCTGCAACTACCGCCCAATTGTTCTCCAGGTCTTGTTCAAACTTTTCCTTGTTCAATAGTAACTTGTTCAAACCTTTTAGAGTAGATAGAAAAGCAATGATGGTATGTGCAAAGGGTACGCCAACGTTTCTTAGCACCGTACTGTCCGTTAGGTCCCGTTGTAATCTGGACACGGGAAGCTTAGCGGAAAGGTGCTCGAACAATGCATTGGCAATGCCTAAGTTACCTTCGGAATTCTCAAAATCTATTGGATTTACTTTATGCGGCATGGCGGAGGAACCTACTTCTCCCGCTTTGATCTTTTGCTTAAAATAATCCATGGAGACGTAGGTCCAAAAATCCTTATCCAAATCTAGAATTATGGTATTAATTCGTTTTAAGGCATCAAAAAGGGCAGCCATATGGTCATAATGCTCTATCTGTGTAGTAGGAAACGAATGTTGTAACCCGAGCCTTTCCTGTACGAAGTTTTGAGCGAAGTTCTTCCAATCTATTTTTGGGTAAGCCACTTTGTGGGCATTAAAATTTCCCGTTGCTCCGCCAAATTTTGCCGCGCTGGGAATATCGTTCAGTAGATTGAACTGTTCTTTTAACCGTACCATAAAAACCTCAATTTCTTTGCCTAATCTTGTAGGTGAGGCCGGTTGTCCGTGAGTACGGGCCAACATAGGAATCTCCGACCATTCCTTGGATAGTTCCTCTAATTTCTTAACAACATCAAAATAGTGAGGCACATAAACCTCGTTCATTGCTTCCTTAATCGATAGGGGAATGGCTGTGTTATTGATGTCTTGAGAAGTTAGCCCAAAATGGATAAACTCCTTATAAGAGGACAGTCCCAACTTGTCAAAGGCCTTTTTAATGAAATATTCCACAGCTTTCACATCGTGGTTTGTGGTTTTTTCAATTTCCTTGATTTCCTGTGCATCACTAGCATCGAAATTCAGATAGATTTCCCTGAGGGCTTTGATTTTTGAAGCCTCAAAATCAGCAAGTTGTGGTAATGGTATTTCGCAAAGGGCAATAAAATACTCCACCTCGACCCTAACACGATATTTCATCAAGGCTTCCTCCGAGAAATAGTCGGCTAATTTTTCCGTTTTGTTTCTATAGCGGCCATCAATAGGGGATACGGCACTTAATTCAGATAATGACATAGGGTCAGGATTGGATTGATTACGAGCGCAAAGATATCCATAAGCAAAAGAGTTTAAAAGGAAATCTCGCTTAGTTTAGTGCTTTTGCTCCCTTCTTTATTTTGGCTAGGGTCATTCTAGCACGTGCTTTATAGGCTGCACTACCGGCAGCATAGTTTTGCTCAAGAATGAGCTGAAGTTCTGGATGAATCCAGCTATATTTTTTTCCTAGAAGCAAAAGGCAAGTCATACTGTATGCTTTCGCCGCTACTTTATGATTTCCAATAAGCCAATCAAAACAAGCAGTGGTGATTCTTTCTAGATGATTTGCAGTCATTACTTTATTGATTTCGTTCTTGACTTCTGAAAAATAGGAGATGATTAAATATTCACAAACTTTCGCAACAGGTCTTACGGAAGAATCTAGATGAACTTCCGTGATTTTTGAAGTAAACAAATCTAAATGATTATATAAATAAGATAGTTTTTCTTTCGCCATATATTCTAAAATCCAGCATGCCTTTGATGAAATAGGATCATTTATCGTAAATGCAATTTTCAATAAGGGGGCAACAAGTTGTGGGTTATTTACGATTAATTGAGCCATTTCGCTACGTTTCTCCCTAGAGTGGTCCACATAATTTAACGCTTTATAGAGTTCTTCGCTTTTCATAAAATTGTAATTTTGAGTATACATTTCCCCCAAATGAAAATACTCAAAAAAATTCTTTTTTGTTGCTTCTCGTATTCGTTGCCCTACAGTTTTACAGACCAGAAAAGAACACATCACAAGGCAATCATGCATCAGTCTTTATAGCGGAAACTAATCCACCAAAATCTGTAAAAACAATACTTACAGAAACATGCTATGATTGTCATAGCAACAATACTGCATACCCGTGGTACAATAATGTTGCTCCATTTTCCTATTGGTTATCTGACCATGTAAATGAAGGAAAGGAACACCTTAATTTTTCGGATTGGGATAACTATTCAATAAAGCAGATAGACCATAAATTAGAAGAATTGATAGAGGAAGTATCCAAAGGCGAAATGCCCTTGAATTCCTATAAATGGATGCATAAAAGTGCTAGACTTTCCCAGCAACAGATTGATAGTATTGTTTCTTGGGCAGAACAGACTAGGATTCTTTATCAATTAGGGAAGCAACCAATTTAGGAATTCCTTCAACTGCAGTCTTTGCCATTACCGATAGGTTTTTGCGACTTTCTGAAATGGAAGGTTTTGGGTCGATAAAATGAATGGGAATATCTTGTCCCACAAAATCAATAAGGCTTGCTGCAGGATATACCTGCATAGAGGTTCCTACTATGATAAGAATATCGGCCTTAGAAGTAATGGCTATGGCATCGTCCAATAATGGTACCGCCTCTCCAAACCAAACGATATGCGGGCGTAATTGATAACCGTCTGCACACAAATCCCCCAAAACTATATCCTCTTTCCACTGCATAGGACTTCCACCAGGTTTTGTACTTCTTACCTTTAGCAATTCCCCATGTAAGTGTAGAACTTTTGAACTTCCCGCGCGTTCGTGAAGATCATCTACATTTTGGGTAATGATTGTTACGTCAAACTCAGATTCCAATTTAGTTAAGGCAATATGGGCAGGGTTAGGAGTGACCTTTGAAAGTTGTCTTCTCCTTTGGTTGTAAAAATCCAGTACCAAACTTGGGTTTCGTTGAAAACCTTCTGGAGTGGCTACTTCCATTACATCGTGTCCTTCCCACAGTCCGTTGGCATCCCTAAAGGTCCTCAATCCACTTTCCGCACTGATTCCTGCGCCGCTGAGCACTACTATTTTTTTCACGGTATATCAATTTTATATAAAAATATACTTTTTATTATCTTGGTTTAATGAACGAGGAGCTTTTGTCCTACTTAGAGGATTTTATATCTGAAGAAAGGAGAGACCGATTTATTTCGGTACTTGAACAAAGAACCAAATTCATTACCGTTGCTATAGAGGATGTTTACCAAATGCACAATACCAGTGCCGTAATAAGAAGTTGCGAAGCCTTCGGCATCCAAGAAGCCCACCTAATAGAAGGTAGGTTCGGCAAAAGGCTGGACAAGAATATTGCCATGGGCGCCCAACAATGGGTAGATTTACATAGATACGATTTGTGTACTGAAGCCATAGGGAACTTAAGGGGACTGGGGTATCAAATCGTTGCAACTACACCACACACCAAAGGTGTGCCACTTGCAGAGTTCAGCGTGGATTCTAAAATAGCCTTGTTCTTTGGAACAGAAAAAGAGGGCTTAAGTGAGGAGGTATTGTCCACGGCAGATTCTTTCCTAACAATCCCGATGGTAGGTTTTACCGAAAGCCTTAATATTTCCGTTTCGGCCGCCATTATACTTCAACAACTGACCACAAAACTGAAGCAAAGCAATTTACCATGGAAATTAAAACCTGGGGAAATTTTTGAAAAACGGTTGGATTGGACCAAAAAATCCATTAAAAGCATAGAGGAAATTCTGATAAGGTATTACCAGACTAAATAATTTTTTTACTACCTTGAGAGGGCAACCAACTAATTGATAAACAAATGACTACGTTAATTTATATTTTGTTAGGCATCTTTGCTCTAATCATTTTCCTCGCCTTAATTGCTCCCAAAACGTATAATGTATTTCGTACTATTGAAATCGACAGTCCTAAGACTAAAGTGTTTCCTCACCTTCGCTATTTGAACAAACAGCAGGAATGGTCTCCCTGGGCAAAAAAGGACCCCAATATGGAACGAAAATTTACTGGCACTGATGGTGAGGTCGGCGCCGTTAGCTATTGGAAAGGTAATAAGGAAGTTGGGGAAGGCGAACAGGAAATAACCAAAATAGTTGATGGAGAAAGAGTGGAGGGACAGCTACGGTTTTTCAAACCATGGAAATCAGAGTCCGACTGTTATATGCAATTAGAGGAAACTTCCAACGGAAAAAGCAAGGTGACTTGGGGTTTCTCCGGTAAAAATAAATTTCCAATGAGTATAATGATGCTAGTTATGAGTATGGATAAAATGGTAGGAAAGGATTTTGAAGAAGGTTTACAAACATTAAAAACTAAAATGGAAAGTTGAGATGGAACGAAATATGGTTGGCTGGTTTGAAGTTCCCGTAACGAACATGGAACGTGCCAAAAAATTTTATGAAACGGTATTTGATATATCCATTGCGATACATGAATTGGGTGATTTTATCATGGGATGGTTTCCCATGAGTCCAGATAAACCCGGTGCTACGGGTTCATTGGTGCAGCACAACATGTACGTTTCAAGCGACACTCATGGAACCCTGATTTATTTTTCCTGTAAGGATGTTGCAGATGAATTGAGTAGGGTAGTAGGTGCCGGAGGGCAAGTATTACAGCAAAAAACTGAAATTGGGGGCGGTCACGGTTTTATGGGATTGATAAGGGATACCGAAGGTAACAGAATTGCTGTCCATTCCAATCAGTAGTTTAAATATAGAAAATGGACGCTTCAGCTCTAGCGCCAAATCGAATGGGTAAAATTGTAGTTCCCACTCCTTTAGAAACATACATTGTAGTTTGGTCATTTTCATACCAGCCCTTTAAATATCTTCCACTTCCTCCTGGTTTGAAAAGTTCTTTACCAAAAAAAGTAATTTGCCCACCATGGGTATGTCCGGATAAAATCAATTTAATATTTACTTTTTCCGTTTTATTTATGCTGTCTATACTATCACGGTACTCAGGACAATGGTTAAGAACAATAGTTTCCAGAGTTTTATCTATATTTTCGCAAGCTTTCTTATAATCAGAATTACCTCCCATAAAATCATCGATACCCAGCAGGTTCACCGTTCTATTGTTCTTTTCAAGCCGATAATTTTCGTTGACCAAAATATGGCCATTGTACTCTTGAAATAGTTGGGTGAAATCTGTAATTGACATTCTACTGGAATATTCTTTATTACCCAGAATTACGATTTTAAGGATGTTACGATCTAAAAGATTGAGGAGCTCTTTCAGAATAGGTAATTTATTTTTCCTGCTTACCGTATCCCCAGTAAACACAATGGCATCCGGCTTTTCTTTATTGATTTTGTTTGCGATTGATTTATGGTAGCTTTTAATTTCGTTCAGGTGTAAATCGGATAATTGAATGAGCTTAATTTTATTATTTTGCTCTTCATCAACATCAAAAGAAGTCCAATCAATAATATATCTTTCAAACCAGAAACCGTTTAAAAAAAGAAGACCGGCCATTCCAGTCAGACCCAAGAATAATTTTAGGATAAATTTTCTTCTACCTATACGCATTTATCAGAATAAAAATTGGGACAGCTGTAAGATTTTTTCTTTACAAAATTAGGTAGCGAAGTTACTGCGAAGCCAATACAATCCCAAACCTCGTTTTGATCAGATTCCTTGTCAAATGGAACATCCTTGTTACATCGAATCAATTATAGAAATTAGCAGGGCACAATAAAATTTCAAGATTATACCCCTAATTTGTTGTTTGGATGTTATTGTGGGAAAAGGTTCGCCTTAAACCCTTAAAAATTTAGGGCATCAATTCTAAGAGTGCAATATCAAAATCATTGTCCAGTAAGACCTTACCATTTGCGACCACGACCTCTGTTTGCGAATATGTGTCAAAAAGCTTGGTTCCGTCACCAAAGAAACCCTTAACCCAGAGTGATTTTTTACCTTTAGGTAAATCTAGTCCCACCACTACTTTATCTTTATAGTCCCCGTCGGTATAGGCTCTACTGAAAACATAGGGGGTTTTACCCAGCCTTTTATGCTTACCGGCACCAATTGCAGGATGGTTGTTCCTAAATTGACCTACTTTTTGCCAATGTGCCAATATATCTTTTTTTCCTGGTAAGCTATCCAATTCTTCCCAGTTCATGTAGGAACGCAGGGTAGCATCACCTTGTGTACTGTCTATTACTAAACTGCGTGCCG
The DNA here is from genome assembly GCF_027474845.2 of Maribacter aestuarii. Classification (NCBI taxonomy): domain Bacteria; kingdom Pseudomonadati; phylum Bacteroidota; class Flavobacteriia; order Flavobacteriales; family Flavobacteriaceae; genus Maribacter; species Maribacter aestuarii. The sequence continues at coordinate 42,263 of NZ_CP107031.2, read as the reverse complement.
TCTCATCACCATAGTAGACCTGGGAGGCCCCTGGAGTTAATAAAAGGACATTTGCAGTGCGCATGGGTTGCTTTCGCTCTTGGTCAAAAGGTTGACCGTCGTCGTGCGAAGTCAGATAATTGACTACACTTTTGTCCTTCAATGAGGTGTGCAGCAGTTTACTGTATTTAGTGAATATGGTCTCATAATCATTGTCAGCATCGTTTTTGAGCTCAAAATTTATCAAACTGTGGAAACCGTTATCAAAGTAATTTACCTTCTTGTCTCCAAAATCAAATTCCCTCCCACCGGAGATTCCATAGTTATAGACCTCACCGACCATGTAGAAGGGATTGTCATCTAAAATAGTATTTGGATGTTTTTTCTTCCATGTTTCAAAGGCGTAAGAGGCTTCCTTATAGAGCTCAGCCCAAGCATTCTCATTCACATGTTTTACAGTATCTACCCTAAATCCATCTATTCCTAGTTCGTGTATATAATCCGTTAGCCATTTAATGATATAGAACCTTGGGGCCCTTGGATAACCGGTACGATCAAAAAATAGTTGTAATTCGTCCAACTCAGCGCTAAGCCTACCTTCTTTTTTCCATTTTGCCAAGAGGGCATCAGGCAACTCTACAGCACTGTTGGAAGCAGTTAAGATATCAGGGAGATTATCTACCAACGTGCAATTCGTAGTGTTTTCATAGGTGGTGAATTGGCAAGTAGGATCTGTAATCACCCATTCTTTTGGCCAAACCGGGTCTTTTGGTGTAACCGGTCCGGTATGGTTTAAAACTACATCCATTAAAATCCTTATACCTTTGCCATGGGCGGTTTCAACGAGTTCCCTAAGATTTTCTTTAGTCCCAAAATTTGGATCCAATGTGGTCCAATCCTTTGTCCAATAGCCATGGTACCCATAAGTATTTCCAGTACCTTCATTAGTAGCTCCGTGGATTTGTTCAACGACAGGAGTAAACCAAATTGCATTGATACCTAAATCACTAAAATAACCTTCTTCAATTTTTTGGGTAATACCTTGTAAATCACCACCCATAAAACCTCGAAGGACTCCCGTCGAATCCGTACGTTCAAAGTTGATGTCATTCTCTGGATTGCCGTTGTTGAACCTATCTGTTAGCAGAAAATAAATATTTGCCCCGTCCCAAACAAAAGGAACTTTCTTTTCAGGTGCTACGGCAATATTTTCTGCAATGGGGATATCCTTAACAACTTCTTTTTTTTGCGACTCGCAAGCTGCAAAAAGAAAAAATAGTAAAGCGATGGTAAGTAGGTTTTTCATGTGCATTCTATTTGGGCTAAAGCTATAAAATGCGCACCGAACAGAAAAATTTTATTTTTTTCGGTTTAGAACCTTGAACTCTTCATAACAACTGCTAATGGCATCCAATATTTGGAGGTCATTCGCCGTGGTGATAAAAGATTTGGAGTAATTACAGTTGTTCAAGATGTCCTGTATATCTACTTTTTCCAATTGTAGTAGTTCAACAAGGGTCTCCCTATCGAATTTTGATGCCAAAAGATCACGTATTTGGTCATCTTCCTTCATCTGGCGTAACTTCCGCATATTATTAGGCTGCCTTCCAAAAAGATTACGGAGTAAGTCGGCCGGATTCAATATTGCCCCTAAAACCTTGGTAACTGCACTTGGATTTTTGTTTCCACCTTCATAACCTACAGAAAGGCCTGAGATACTATATTGATATGAATTATTTATAGGCAGGTTCTTTACGTCAATTTCCAAGTATCCTGTCAGCTGGTAGGGTCTAACAATTACTTCCTCTAGTGCATAGGCCAATTCTGTAAGGGCAATTTTTGTGTCCTCAAATTTGAACATGTCATTGGTGATTCTAATTTTTTGGGACTTAAAACCTAAAAAAGAAAGAAAAATATAAGGTGTCGTTTACGGCTGCCCTAATGGAGAATTCCCCTTTTTCATTGGTAATCGTTCCTACTACTTGATTAAGATTTACGACATGTACGCTTTCCATAGGTACATCGGTCTGTGCGTTCACCACTATGGCATTTATAGTGCTATCTTCTGAAGTTTCCTGGGCAAACCCTAAATACCCTAAAAGACAACAAATACCTATAAATAACTTACCCATGAATCAATATTCTCAAAATTGAAGGTACAAACAAAACAAAAAAATACGCCGAAGCGTATTTTTTAATATACAATTAACTAAAAGAAATCTCCTTTTCTTTTCTGACTTCTTCTTTTGCCTGAATTAGGACTAGAAGAGTTTCTTCGCTCCCTTCCCTTACTACGGCTTCTATCATCGTTTCTATTTCCATCGCGATCTCCCCTGCGTTTGCCTTTATCCCTAAAACCACCGCCGCTTCTGCGTTTACCGCCACCGCCTCCGGGATTTTTAGATACCTCAACATTCACGAAACGTCCGTCTACCTTAAATTCCGTAAAGGTGGAAAGAATTTTTTCCGTAGCCTCGGCATCGGTATTAAAGAATGAAAAACTATCCTTAACATCTACTTTAAATACATCATCTTGACCTAAACCTACAGTGTCTCGAATGAAGTCCTTCAAAGACATCCAATCATAACCATCTTTTTCACCAACGTTTACAAAATAGCGGACCGAACCGGATGTTGGAATTTCTCCTCTATTCTGTCTGTCCGAATTTCTTCCTCTGTCGCTAGTGTCAACGGTATTTAAATCCTTGGATTTATTGTAATAGTTATAAAAACGGGTAAATTCTACCGATACTATTTTTTTGATAAGTTCTTCGCGATCAATACCTTGTAACACATCATTGATTGCGGGGAGATAACTGTCTACGTCTTTATTAATCTTTGTGTCCTTAATCTTATTGGCCAAATGATATAATTGAATCTCGCATATCTCCATTCCAGTAGGAATGGTCTTGGAAATAAATTTCTGCTGAATTTTATTTTCTATAGCCTTAATTTTCCTAAGCTCACTTCTGGTAATGATAACCATGGAAATACCGGATTTACCCGCTCTTCCCGTTCGTCCACTCCTGTGGGTATAAGTTTCTATTTCGTCTGGAAGCTGATAGTTGATAACATGTGTTATGTCGTCTACATCTATTCCACGTGCTGCAACATCGGTCGCCACCAACATTTGAATTTGTTTCTTACGGAAGGAATTCATGACCAGATCGCGTTGGTTCTGACTTAAATCACCGTGTAAAGCACCGGCATTGTAGCCATCTTCTATTAATTTTTCGGCTACCTTTTGGGTATCGCGTTTTGTTCTACAAAAAATGACCGAGAAAATATCAGGATTGGTATCCGCCAACCGCTTCAGGGCAGGATAGCGATCTCTTCCACCTACCACATAGTATTCGTGTTGTACCGTAGAAGTACCGGCATTTTTAGTGCCCACGGTGATTTCCTTGGGATTATGCATGAATTTCTTGGCGATTACCGACACCTCTTTGGGCATGGTCGCAGAAAACAGCCAAGTAGATTTCTCGTTTGGAGTGTTGGACAGGATATCCTTTATATCCTCAAAGAATCCCATGTTTAGCATCTCATCGGCCTCATCAAGGATACAATAATCGATCTTGGAAATATCTACCAATCTACGGCTGATCATATCTTTCATACGTCCCGGTGTGGCTACGATGATTTGTGCCCCCCGTTTAATTTGTCTGGCCTGTTCCGTTATGCTGGCACCACCATAAACGGCTACTACATTGATGTTTCTTTCGTATTTGGAATACAATTGCAGTTCGTTAGTGATCTGCAGGCAGAGTTCCCGGGTAGGGGATAATATCAAACCTTGTGTGGTCCTACTGTCCCTTTCAATTTTTGAATCAGAGGAAAACCGAATGCGGCCGTCTTACCTGTTCCGGTCTGTGCGAGCGCAACCAAATCGGTTTCACTTTCCAATAAAATTGGGATTGCTTTTTCTTGTACTTCGGATGGGGTCTCAAAACCTAAATCCGTAATAGCATCTAATAAGGACTTTTGCAGTCCCAGTGCTTCAAACTTTGTCATAATATGTTATACTTAATCGCAAATATGAATGTTGCATAGAGCGATTACCGTATATAACCCATTAGACTCCGCGCAACACCTGCTATACCAGCGGCGTTTATTAAAGCGGCAAAGGTACTGCTAATTATTGGATAGTTTGATTTTATTACAATTGTTGGCTAAGGCGCAAGAAAATAGCCGTAAGTGGCATGCCAATTCCGATTACTCGAGTTACGCACATTTAAAGAATAAAGTTTTTCCTTTATGCTTTTGGAATGATACCCCCCGGAATATTTGACTACTTTATTATAGGTGATCATCATTTCCCCTTCCGGTTATCCGTTGACCATTTGGGAAATTTCCATGAGGCCTACAAAAAAGACAATGTACACACCTCCAACTGCTTCTGCACTCCCTGAGGCTACGGATACCTTGATAGTGTCCATTTTTTTTAGATTGTAACATCCATCGTATTTAAGAATTCTATCAGTTTAGTAAAAGCTTTCCCCCTATGTCCAATTTCATTCTTGACAGAAATGGGAAGTTGGGCGAATGTTTCAGTATAGCCCGATGGTTGAAAAATAGGATCATAACCGAAGCCATCGGTTCCCTTTTTTCAGTGCATATCTCTCCATCGACCGAGCCTTCAAAGAATTGGACTTTTTCCGATAGACGTAGGGCTATTACCGTTTTGAAACTTGCGGACCTGTCTTTTAGACCGTTTAAATTTTTAAGTAGCTTGTCCATATTGGCGTTGGCATCGTTTGCTTCGCCCGCATATCTGGCCGAATATACGCCAGGTGAACCGTTTAGTGCATTTACTATTAAACCTGTATCATCAGCAAAACAGGGAAAATTGTAATTTTTAAAAACAAAGTCGGCTTTTAATTTTGCATTTCCCTCCAGTGTATCGGCCGTCTCCGGGATTGGTACTGTGCAACCTATTTCATGCAGTGAAACTACTTTTATGTGTTTTGGAACCAGTAATTGTATTTCTCTTAACTTGTTATGATTATGTGTTGCAAATACTAACTTCATTTAAGCCGATAATTGGGAAACTCCTGTGCGTTACAAATCAAAAGTACTAATTTTATGCCATGGAATTAAAGCTGCCACCTGCACTTGTTGTTTTTATTTTTGCTTTTGCAATGTACTTGCTAAGTAGATTTTTACCTTTTGGTTATTTTGATTTTTTTGGTCGTTTGTTACTGGCCAAAATCCTAACTGGAACGGCAATTGTAATTCTCTGTGTTTCCTTGATTCAGTTTTTTAAATCCAAGACCACAATTGATCCTACTGCTCCTGCTAAGTCTAAAAAATTGGTAACGAACGGTTTTTACAAGTTTTCTAGAAATCCTATGTATCTGGCCATGCTGTTGCTTCTACTGGCACTAGGTCTAAAATTTGGTAATGCCTTTAATGTATTATTAGCTGCTGGATTTGTATCGTTCATGAACCGTTTTCAAATCATACCGGAAGAAAGAATGCTGTTGGAGAAATTTGGAAGAGAGTTTAAGGATTATTGCACGATAACAAGAAGATGGTTTTAAAAGTCAAAATATTAGCTCTATAGGTAATAAATTAATATATTAGCGAAATAGCTTATTATTCATAATATTAATATTCTAGTTAATAAAAATGATTGCAATAATTACAGGTGATATAATTGATTCTGAAAAGCACGCCTCTTCGGAATGGATGGAGCTGCTTAAAAACTTCTTCGCTCAGTTTGGTCCGTCTCCCATGAACTGGGAAATATATAGGGGAGATGAGTTTCAGTTAAAAGTAAACAAAGAAAACGCGCTTCTCACGGCCATCAGGATAAAGGCCCTCATTAAGTCGGTTAAGGGCTTGGATGTAAGAATGGCAATAGGAATTGGCCTCGAAACTTTTTTGGGTGCCGGGGTAACGGAGTCCAATGGTCCAGCCTATCAACTTTCCGGTCGTACACTTGAATCTTTGAAAGATAGTAAGATAAGCTTAAGTATTGCTACGGATAATGAATTCTATGACCGTACCCTAAATCTAATGTTACGGTTATCGCTAGATTTTATGGATGATTGGAGTGTGGTCTCCGCGGAAATTATGACATTGGTTTTGGAAAATCCGGAAGCATCCCAGAAAGAAATAGCGAAGCAGCTTGGTATAAAACAATCTGCAGTAAGTCAACGATTAAAACGGGCCCGTTTAGATCTTGTTGAGGAGTTATTGGCTTATTACCAGCACGTTTGTCCTGAATTCTAAAAAATGGAAATATTCATTAAACTTTTGTTAGCCCATCTCATAGGGGATTTTATACTTCAGCCCCAAAGGTGGGTTATTCACAAAGAGGCGAATAAAATAGCCTCCAAGTTCCTGTATTTTCATATACTCATTCATCTGGGCCTTTATTTTCTCGTTTTGTGGGACATCAGCTCATGGAAACTTGTACTTTTATTGACGCTTAGCCATTTTATAATCGATTTGCTAAAGTTGTATTCCGAACGGCTTTTTACGAATAAAAGTGTTCCTTTTTTCTTGGATCAGCTATTGCATATAGGAGTAATCTATGCTTGCTCGTTTTTTGGGGAATTGCCGGCACATACAATCGACCTGATTCAAAATATGAATTGGTCCTTGCTACTGGCGATAGTTTTTGTGACTTTTCCTTCCGCTATTATAATGAGTAAAATGTTAGAGCGCATGTCCTATCAAATTGAAACGAATCACAAATCTTTGCCAAATGCAGGTAAGTACATAGGAATCATAGAACGACTTTTTGTTCTGGTTTTTATTCTAGTAGGAAGATGGGAGGCAATTGGCCTATTGATAACCGCAAAATCGGTCTTTAGGTTCAACGACTTAAAAGAAAGTAATAACAGAAAACTAACCGAATACATCCTAATAGGTACCTTGGTGAGTTTCGGATTGGCCATACTAACAGGAATCTTATATACCCAGCTTTAAATTTGTAAAGGTAATTATCATGACTAGAATAATGCTCGTAGTTTTCATCGTCGTTTTTTCTTCATGTGGGGAGGATAAGAAAAACCAAAAGTCGGAATATAATGCATATGAAATCTCCGAGCGTTGGTCCAAGGAAAAAGCTAATAAATGGTACGCCGAACAACCATGGCTAGTGGGCGCAAATTTTAATCCAAGCACGGCTATAAATCAGCTCGAATTTTGGCAGGAAGATACCTTTGATCCAGAAACCATTGAAAGGGAACTTAAATGGTCGGCAGATTTGGGAATGAATCTGCATCGGGTATACCTACATAATTTATTATGGGAACAAGATTCTGTAGGATTTTTAAATCGTTTGGAAGAATACCTAAAAATGGCGGATTCTTACCAAATAAAAACGATGTTCGTCCTACTGGATGATGTTTGGCACCCTATACCCAAATTAGGGAAACAACCCGAGCCAATACCTCACGTACACAATTCGGGTTGGGTTCAGGCACCAGGGGCAGAAATATTGGGAGATACCATAAGGCATAGGGAATTAGAGCCCTATATTAAGGGTGTTCTTAGACATTTTGCAACGGACGATAGAATGTTGGTTTGGGATGTGTATAACGAGCCGGATAATGTTGCCAGCCAACCTTCTCGGAAGGAACTAGAGTTGAAAAATAAGGCTAAGTACTCACTACTTTTACTTAAAAAGGTAATCCGGTGGTCCAGAGAAGTAAATCCGGAACAACCGATTACAGCGGGTGTTTGGAAGGGAGATGTAAAGCATTGGGGAACACCCGATAGTCTGCCACCTCTGGACAGGTTTATGCTAGAGAATTCGGATGTCATATCCTTTCATGCGTACGATGGGGATGTTGAAGATGTGCGTATGAAAATAGAAGAATTGCAAAAATATGACCGACCGCTATTTTGTACTGAATATCTGGCTAGAGGGGTTGGAAATACGTTCGAAGCTGTCTTGCCTCTTTTAAAGGAGCATAAAATTGCGGCCATCAATTGGGGATTTGTGGCCGGTAAAACGAATACCATTTATCCTTGGAAAAGTTGGGATTCTACGTTTACCGCAGAACCGAAAATTTGGCATCACGACATCCTAAGGGCGGACGGAACTCCCTTTTCAGAAAATGAGGTTAATTTCATTCAGGAAATGACAAATAGCAATGCTCAATGAAAAGGACCCTTGGAATATTGATTCTTTTATTGGTTTTTAGGTCGTATTCCCAAACCAACTATTTCAAATCTTTTGATGGAACCGAGATTACGTATACCGATGAAGGTTTTGGTAAGGCCGTACTTCTAGTTCATGGTTTTATAGGCTCAGGAGCATCTTGGGAAAAAACGCCCCTGAAGAGTGACTTACTGGAAAAGGGGTATCGTGTTGTAGTTCCAGACCTGAGGGGCAATGGAAATTCAGGTAAGCCTCAAGATGATAAAGCATATCAAGATGAAGCGGAGGTAAAGGACTTAAAGGAATTAATGAGTCACTTGAATACTAAGGAGTACTATGCCGTTGGTTATTCTCGCGGAAGTATAGTATTAGCTAATTTATTGACCAAAGAACCTCGGATAAAAAAGGCTGTCCTAGGCGGTATGGGCATCGATTTCACCAATCCTGATTGGGATAGAAGGATAATGTTCATGGAGGCCTTTGCGGGAAATGTCACGAATGAAACGAATGATGCTGTAGAATATGCCAAATCTATAGGTGCTGATTTACGTTCCCTTCATTTACAGCAAAAATACCAACCGGTCACATCAATTGAAGAATTACAAAAACTAAAGGCCAAAATTTTAGTGATTGCAAGGGACCAGGACATGGATAACGGGAACCCTAAAGAACTACATGGAGTATCCAAAAAAAGCAAATTAGTCATCATACCTGGAACTCATAATGATGCTTACAAAACCTTGGAGTTTTCAAAAGCGATTCTAAGCTTTTTTTAATGAAAATAAATTGTCTAAAAATGTTAATTTTTTTCTATGAAATTTGATTTTTTGAAAAAAAAGGGAACGTAGTCTATCATCCTAGGGGTAATTGGTATTTTTGGCACAATTTACACCATATTTAACAACCCAAAGAGAGGACTTGAATTTATAATAGAAAAACGGGCAAACCTCATTGATAAAAAGGATGATGGTGTTATATTAAAGGTTTTGTTAAATGATTCAATAGATATTTCAAAACTTAATAAAGAAATTTCAATTTATGAAGTTTTAGTAAGGAACCAGGGAGGTGAGAATGTTAGAATTCATGATTTCGATTCTAGTTTAAATTTTGGTCTTTTGATAAGCGGAGGAGAAGTTCTTAAAACTCCAAAGATTATTGAATCTTCCGATTATGACTACTATAAAAACGTACTCGAAAAATTTTCTACCAACGAACTAGTTTTCAAGAAAAAGATTATCGATTCAGACAATTATTTTAAAATAAAATTTTTTGTTCTACATGGTCAAGATGAAGTTCCAATTATTAATTCAGTTGGAAGAATATCTGGACAAGGAATTATCCCGATATTGGATAGGTCTGTAACAGACGAAGAGCTGGCGCTTCAAAAGGATGAACGGATTTCATTGGTTTTTATTTCTTTAATTTTTACATTATTGGGTTTTGTTGGCTTAGTATATGCTTATTTAAAGAGTTTGAAAAATCAAAGATTAATCGCTGAACAAAATTATTTAATTGAAAATTCTTTAGTTGAAAGAGATGAGTTGCTTAAAGAGATACGAAAGCTCCGAAAAAACACAAAATGATTCAAATGTTTGTAATACAATTTTGTCCATTAAAATAGGAAGAAAAATTAATGAAAATGCGTAGGCATTTATACAGTAGTATAACTTTTGATAAGATTACTTTACTACGGGACAAATTAATTTTTACTTTTACTGCTTGTTTAAGTTGATAGTACAACAATGGTAGAAGAGGGTAGAAAATATGTATTTGACTTTGATAGTACCTTAACAAGGGTCGAGGCCTTAGATGTACTCGCCGAAATGACCTTGAAGGACAATGCCAACAAGGAGCAAATCATTGATGAAATACAAAAGATTACTAATCTTGGTATAGACGGTGATATATCGTTTACGGAATCTTTAGAAAGACGTATAAAACTGTTAAACGCCAATAAGTCGGATTTAAAAGGGCTCGTAGAGGAATTGCGTCAGAAAATTTCAAAATCTATCGCATCGAACAAAGATTTCTTTGAAACCTATGCGGATGATATTTATGTAATTTCATGTGGTTTCAAAGAGTTTATAGACCCTATCGTAGCGGAATATAATATACCATCAGACAGGGTATACGCCAATACTTTCCGTTTTGATGACGATGGAAATATTATCGGATTTGATGAAAGCAATGTACTATCTCAACATAATGGAAAAATAGAATGCCTTAAACAGATGGATCTGGACGGTGAAGTCCAGGTCATTGGTGATGGCTATAGTGATTATGTAATGCGCGAGGCCGGTATTGCGGATAAGTTCTTCGCCTATACCGAAAATGTACACCGAGAAAAGGCCGCCAATAATGCGGACCATATTGCACCTAATTTAGATGAATTTTTATTTGTGAACGATTTGCCAAGAAATATATCTTACCCCAAGAACAGAATCAAAGTGCTTTTACTGGAAAATGTGCATACCGCAGCATTTGACAATCTATCAGAAGATGGGTTTTCAGTTGAATTGATAAAGCACAGTCTGCCCGAGGATGAATTGATAGAAAAAATCAAAGGAGTACATGTGCTGGGCATACGCTCTAAAACTCAAGTGACCAAAAAAGTTTTGGACGCGGCGGATAAACTTTTGGTTGTAGGTGCCTTTTGTATCGGAACTACTCAAATTGAATTGGAATACGCAAAGAAAAGAGGCGTTGTGGTCTTTAATGCTCCCTATAGTAACACTCGTTCGGTCGTGGAGCTTGCCATCGGGCAGATAATCATGCTCATGCGCAGTGTTTTTGCTAGAAGCACTGAAATCCATAATGGCCAATGGCAAAAGACCGCTGCCGGTTCAAGGGAGGTACGCGGTAAGAATCTTGGAATTGTTGGTTACGGTAATATCGGGAAGCAATTATCCGTTTTGGCGGAAGCCATTGGTATGCGTGTTTATTACTACGATATAGAGGACAGTTTGGCACTTGGTAACGCAAAAAAGTGTGATACCTTGGAAGATTTGCTGAATATTTCCGATGTTGTAACCCTTCACATTGATGATAACCCTGCTAACAAAAATTTTATTGGGGAACGGGAAATCAATCAAATGAAAAATGGAGCGATGCTCATAAACCTCTCCCGTGGTTTCGTAGTGGATATTGATGCCTTGTCAGCTGCTTTAAAGAGCGGAAAAATAGCTGGAGCCGCAATAGATGTTTATCCAGAGGAACCTAGGAGCAATGGTGAATTTAAAACGCCACTACAAGGTTTGCCAAACGTTATTTTAACACCGCATGTAGGAGGAAGTACAGAGGAAGCGCAAAGGGATATTGCCGATTTTGTACCCAATAAAATAATGGACTATATTAATTCCGGAAATACCGTAGATGCGGTAAACTTCCCTAATATTCGTTTGCCAAAGCAAAACAAAGCGCACCGTTTCCTTCATATCCACAAAAATGTGCCGGGAATCATGGCCAAAATAAACAAGGTGTTGGCCGAGTACGAACTAAATATTTCTAGTCAGTATTTATCCACCGACAATGAGGTAGGCTATGTAATTACCGATTTGGATAAGGAATACAACAAGGATGTGATCAAAGCATTGAAAAAAGTAGAGAATACGATTAAGTTCCGAGTGCTCTATTAGATTTAAGATTAGACTTTATTGATGGTGATAGGGCTCGTTCTTTAAGATGGTAAAGGCCCTGTACACTTGTTCTGTTACAAATAAGCGAATCATTTGATGTGAAAATGTCATTTTGGAAAGACTTATTTTTCCAGCGGCAGCGGCATAAATTTCTTGACTAAAACCATAGGGGCCACCGATTAAAAAAACCAATTGTTTAATTCCGGAATTCATTTTCTTTTGCAGATAGGATGAAAATTCAATTGAGCTTAAGAGTTTTCCTTTTTCGTCCAATAAAACCAGAACGTCAGTAGGATTTAATTTTTTTAGGATGAGTTCCCCTTCCTTGGTCTTTTGTTGGTCCTCGGAGAGATTTTTGGAATTTTTTAAATCAGGAATCACCTCTATTTCAAACTTAATATAATATTGCAGTCGCATCTCATAGACATTTATTAAGCTCTGAAGCGCCTTACTGTCCGTTTTGCCAATGGTCAATAGTTTAATTGTCATGTTCCAAAAGTAAATCAATTTCGCAAATGGATTCGTATTTTAGCAACTGCCAATAGATCACAATGATATCAGACGCGCAATTTAACAAGGAAATACAGGGAATAATCGAAAATGCCATCCGTGAGGATGTGGGTGATGGCGATCATAGCTCGTTGGCCTGTATTCCTCATGAAGCAAAAGGTAAGGCTAAGTTATTAGTAAAAGATGAAGGGGTAATTGCGGGGGTGGAGTTTGCTAAAAAAGTATTCTCTTATGTGGATGACCAATTGGAAATTGAGACCCTAATTGAAGATGGAAGTCTTGTTAAATACGGCGATATTGTTTTTTATGTGAACGGGCGTTCGCAGAGTATTCTTAAAGCAGAACGGCTGGTCCTTAATGCCATGCAGCGCATGAGCGCAATCGCCACGAAGACTAATTTTTTTGTGGAATTATTGAAGGGTACTGGGACTAAAATATTGGATACCAGAAAAACAACCCCAGGCATTCGCGCTTTGGAAAAGTGGGCGGTAAAAATTGGGGGAGGGGAGAACCATAGGTTTGCCCTGTACGACATGATAATGTTAAAGGACAATCATATTGATTTTGCAGGCGGAATTACCAATGCAATTGCCAAGACCAAGAAATATTTGAAGGATACCGACAGAGATTTGAAAATAATCGTGGAAGCTCGAAATTTGGATGAAATACGGGAAATTTTAAAGTCGGGCGGAGTGTACCGTATTTTAATCGATAATTTTAATTATGAAGATACACGCAAAGCAGTAAGCCTCATAGGAGATGCTTGCCTTACCGAATCATCAGGAGGAATAAATGAGGATACCATTCGCAAATATGCGGAATGTGGGGTGGATTATATTTCATCTGGGGCTTTAACACATTCCGTCTATAATATGGATTTAAGTCTAAAAGCAGTGTAGATGTCGACCGAAATTGAGGAAAAACTAGAAAAAATACCTGTTGTAGACTGGTTTGTCCGTATTCTTAAGAAGATAAAATTACCCGGTTTTGAAGGGCTCTCAGCATATGATTTAACGGAAATGTATGTGAGCGGCATCTTAAAAGGTGCCATTTCCACGCGTGCAAGTGCTATAGCTTTTAGTCTTTTCCTTGCATTGTTTCCGTTGTTGATATTTATGGTAACCCTAGTACCGTTTTTGGTGTCCTATATAAGTTTAGAAAATGCCGATTTTGAAATTCAATTTCAAATGTTCCTGGAATCTTTTCTACCTACTGCAACAGGTGAATATTTTGGAGAAGTTTTTCAACAGATAAAAGATCAAAAAAGGGGAGGACTCCTGTCTTCTGCCTTTCTCTTGTCCATTTTTCTGGTTGCCAACGGTGTAAACTCGATATTTGGCGGATTTGAAACTTCCTATCATATTGAACTTACACGGAATTTTTTTAGACAATATCTATTCGCGTTAATGGTAGGCTTGATTTTGGCTATTCTTATTATAGTAGGTTTTGTAGCTTTTATTTATTTTGAATTCTATGTGTTGGGCTACTTATCGGAATTTGCCGCAAGACAGGGAGGTTATGTGTTGGGCAAGGATGAGATAATAGGCGTGCAAATTGCCAAAGTATTGTTCTTTGTAATCCTTTCGTATTTTACGACCGCCACACTTTATTACTTTGGTACACGAGAAGGGAAACAAGCAAGGTTTTTCTCGGTGGGTGCGTTGATGACGACCATTCTATTTTTAATCACTTCGTATCTCTTTGGTATTTATGTGGAAAAATTTGCTAGATACAATGAGTTATATGGTGCATTGGGAGGATTATTAATTCTGATGGTCTACATTTGGCTAAATTCCAATATCTTGTTGCTTGGTTTTGAACTTAATGCTTCCTTGAACTCCTTGAGGAAGATTACTAAAAAAGAAGAATGATATACCCCCGTCTAAGTCTCTTGATTCTCTTATTTTTATGTACATCTACTTTTGTTAACGCCCAGAGCGTATTTGGGAAATGGAAAACTATAGATGACCGAACGGGTAAACCAAAAGGCATCATTCACATTTATAAAAAGGAGGGAAAGATGTATGGCTACGTTGAAGAAATATTGGAAGAAGGAAAGAAAGATGCGGTTTGTATCAAGTGCGATGGAGAATTGAAGGATGAACCAGTCGTGGGTATGGAAATCATTACTGCTGGCGAAAAAAACGAGGACGGGGAATGGAAAGGAAAAAGACTATTCGACCCGGAGCAAGCTATGTCTTTTCGCTTTAGAATATGGCTAAATCCAGATGACCCCAACGAACTTAAAGTACGCGGTTATCTCGCTTTCATTTATCGAACGCAAACGTGGTTACGTGTGGAAGGTTAATATGTATGGCGAACTTTATCAACGTTATTTTGCCTATTCCTTTGGAAAGGCACTTCACTTACAGCATAAGTGGTGAAGAAGCCCTGATTCTAAGGCAGGGCATGCGTGTCGCAGTACCATTTGGCAAATCAAAAATATATACCGGACTCATATCAAAGGTACACCAAACCCCTCCCGAAGTCTATGAGGCCAAAGAGATTCATCAAGTTCTGGACGATACTCCTATAGTAACACAAATCCAATTGCGACATTGGCAATGGATTGCGGATTACTACATGTGTACGCTAGGCGAGGTGGTCCGAAGCGCACTGCCCGGCGCTTTTTTGTTGGAGAGTGAAACATTGGTATTGCGTAATATGGAAGTGACCGTAGACGAGCTAGAACTTGGGGACAACGAGTTTCTAGTATTTGAAGCATTACAGCATCAATCTGTATTAAAAGTGCATGAGGTGGCCGCCATAGTCGATAGAAAAAATGTAATGCCCATATTGCATCGGCTTTTAGAGAAGAATATTATCAAACTCAAAGAAGAAGTTTATGAGCAGTACAAACCTAAGTTGGTGCGTTATGTTCGGTTAGGAAACGAATTCACGTCGGACCTTGCTCTGGAAAAGCTATTGGAGACCCTAAAAAGAGCCCCGAAACAGAGTCAGGTAGTATTATCTCTTTTTCAACTGCAGGGCAATACTATGAAACCAATTTCTATTGCGGATTTGGAGAAATTCAGTGGAAGTTCCAGTGCTATTATTAAAGCTTTGGTAGATAAAGGTATTCTGGAGGAATATTTTATTAGAAAGGACCGAGTGAATTATGATAACACCGAAGAAAATTTAGAAACAAAGGACCTGAACGAATATCAGGAAAAAGCCTTAGAGGATATTTCACAAGCTTTTGAAGATAAAAAAGTTACACTCCTAAAAGGTGTGACCTCCTCGGGAAAGACCGAAGTCTACGTAAAACTCATCGATGCATGTATCGCTAAAAATAAACAAGTACTCTATTTATTGCCTGAAATAGCGCTCACCACGCAACTCATCTCCCGGTTACAGGAATACTTTGGTGAAAACATTGCTGTCTATCACTCTAAATATACCGTTCAGGAAAGAGTAGAGGCCTGGAACAATGTTTTGCATGACAAGCAAAAGGCTCAAATTGTAATAGGTGCTCGGTCGGCCTTGTTCCTACCGTTTCAAAATTTGGGCTTGGTAATAGTTGACGAAGAGCACGAAAGTTCCTTTAAACAGTTTGATCCCGCTCCCCGGTATCATGCAAGAGATGCGGCTATAGTGTTAGGCAAATTTCATGATGCAGATGTCCTATTGGGTTCGGCAACGCCAAGCATCGAGAGTTACTATAATGTGCAGTTGGGAAAATACGGATATACGGAGATAAATAGACGCTTCGGAAATGTGTTAATGCCAGATATGGAACTTGTGGACATTAAGGAGGCACAACGAAAACGGAAGATGAAAGGTCATTTTTCCGAACGTTTACTTGAGGAGGTTACACAATGCCTAGATACTGGGGAGCAAATTATTCTATTTCAAAATAGACGGGGCTACGCTCCGATATTGGAGTGTTTAACCTGTGGACATACCCCTCAATGCCCAAATTGTGATGTAAGCCTCACCTATCATCAATATAGAAAACAAATTAGGTGTCATTATTGTGGACATCACGCCGCATTACCGGAATCATGTCAGGCTTGTGGAAGTCCAGATTTGGATACTAAAGGTTTCGGGACGGAGCAGATAGAGGAGGAGGTAAGGAAACTCTTTCCAGAGGCAAAAGTAGGCCGTATGGATTTGGATACGACCCGTGGTAAGCATGCGTATGAAAAAATTATCACAGCCTTTGAACGGCAGGAAATGGACATACTCATCGGAACACAAATGCTGACCAAGGGATTGGATTTTAGACATGTAAGCCTTGTCGGCGTTATGAACGCGGATGCCCTCTTAAATTTCCCAGATTATAGGGCGCATGAACGTAGTTTCCAATTATTGACGCAAGTTTCTGGAAGGGCGGGCAGGACCAAGAAAAGGGGCAAGGTCATCATACAAAGTTATAATCCGTACCATCAAATTTTAAAACAAGTTACTACAAGTGACTATGAAGCCATGTTTAATGAGCAATTGTATGAACGTGAGCAGTACAGGTATCCTCCCACCAACCGTATTATAAAGATTACGTTCAAACATAAAAATTTCAATATTCTCAACGAAGCTGCGGATTGGTTCTGCGGGGCATTGAAAAATAATTTTGGAGGCACCGTACTGGGGCCCGAGTATCCACCTGTTGCCAGAATCCGAAATCAATATCTGAAACATCTTTTGGTCAAAATTGGCAAAAAGGAATCATTAGCCACCACGAAGAATAATATTAGGAGAATAGAAAAATCATTCAATGCAATTTCTATGTACAGAAGTGTCCGTGTCATTTATAATGTAGACCATATTTAAAAAGAAAAACCGCCATAAAGGCGGTTTTCATATTGAGTAAGATTATATCATATGCTATACGTTGCTTAGTGCTTCGGCCAATTCCGTTTTTTTGTTTCTACTTAAAGGAATGGAACGTCCACTAACTTCAACATTCTTACTGTTGAATTTTTCAACTTTTTCCAAGTTAACGATATAGGATTTGTGGATTCTTAAAAACTTGTCTTCCGGCAATTGCTTTTCGAAAGATTTCATTGTTGATAAAATTACAATATTAGCTTCGTCGGTAACCAATTTTATATAGTCACCAAGCGCTTCTATCCACTTGATATCGTTTAGGATAACTTTTCTTTTCTTAAGATTACTCTTCACAAAGATGTGCTCTTCGTCTTCGGTAACCCTGTTCATTTGCTCATATTTTGCAACGGCTCTTTTAACAGATGCATCAAAGCGTGCCATGGTAATCGGCTTATGTAAATAATCCGTTACATCATAATCAAAAGCTTTAAGGGCATAATCGGGTTTACCGGTAATTAAAATTACCTGAGGGCTGTTATCCAGGGACTCGAGTAGGTCAAATCCTGTAATAATAGGCATCTCAACATCGAGAAAAATTAAATCTATCTCGTTGTTTTTAATTCCGTTCTTAGCTTCAATAGCATTGCTGTATTCCGCTACCATGGCCAAGTTGGGATGGTTGTTTACCAACTTTGCGACGGCCATCCTTTGCATGGATGAATCGTCAACGATAATACTTCGTAATTTCATAGGGCTGATTTGTGGGGTTAAATCATCGACAAATTACCGAAAAAACACGCTTAACTGCAACAAAAGATGTAAACAATGTAGTGTTGATCGTATAATTGGCAATGAACATGGGTTTTAAGATTTGGTTCAATATTTTTAATCTTGCTTCTTCCTATAACGAAGAATTTCTTCATTTCTTATAATTATTTTAAAATAATAGCTATTTTTGCACTCCTTAAAACAAATATAATATGAACCATTACGAAACTGTTTTCATCTTGAATCCCGTTCTATCTGATGTTCAGATAGAGGAAACAGTTAAGAAATTTGAAGATTTCTTAATTAAGAATGGAGCCAAAATGGTAGCCAAAGAGAATTGGGGCCTAAAAAAATTGGCTTATCCCATCCAAAACAAAAAAAGTGGGTTTTACCACTTGTTCGAATTCACTAATTCCGGTGAGGTAGTTTTGCCTTACGAACAGGAGTTTAGAAGAGACGAGCGTGTGATGCGCTTTTTGACCGTTAAATTGGACAAACATGCCATCGCATGGGCAGAAAAGAGAAGAACAAGAAACAAAACCGCTAAAGCTTAAGAATTATGGCAACATTACAACAACAAGCAAAAGGTAAAAAGGATGGGGAGATAAGATATCTAACCCCGTTGAACATTGAAACCAACACAAAGAAGAAGTATTGCAGGTTTAAAAAGTCTGGTATTAAATATGTAGACTATAAAGACCCCGATTTCTTAATGAAGTTGGTGAACGAACAGGGTAAACTATTGCCTAGAAGACTTACAGGTACTTCATTAAAGTATCAGAGGAAAGTGGCTCAGGCCGTAAAGAGAGCTCGTCATTTGGCTTTAATGCCATACGTTGGTGATTTATTAAAATAAAAGAAAAGAATCATGGAGCTTATATTAAAGAAAGACGTAGAGAACTTAGGTTTTAAAGACGATGTGGTAAACGTTAAAAACGGATACGGTAGAAATTACCTTATTCCTAACGGTTTGGCCGCTATGGCCACAGCATCGGCTAAAAAGGTGTTGGCCGAGAACCTAAAACAAAGAGCACATAAAGAAAAGAAAATTGTAGATGCTGCGAATAAGACTGCTGATGCTTTGAAAGCATTGGAGATGAAAATTACCGCAAAAACAGGAGCTGGCGATAAGTTGTTTGGTTCTGTTACTACAATTGATTTAGCTGCAGCCTTAGAAAAAGAAGGACACTCAATCGATAAGAAATTCATCAACATACAAGGTGGTTCTGTGAAAAGGACTGGACCATACAATGCACAGATTCGCTTGCATAGGGATGTTGTTGTAGATTTCCCTTTTGAGGTAATCGCAGAGCAAAAATAATTATTACAGAAAATAAGTTTATAGACCTTTCAGTTTTCTGAAGGGTCTATTTTTTTGATGTCCTATGAAATACACGAGACTCACAAAAGAGCAATTGGAAGAACTTCACCCAGAATTCATAAATTTCTTAGCTACACAATCTATTACCAGTGACGAATGGTCTAAGATCAAGACCGAAACTCCAAGGGTAGCTGAAGATGAACTTGATGTGTTCAGTGACTTGATTTGGGAAGGGGTCTTGAGTAAAGTGGCCTATCTGGAAAATATTTCTGCGCAACAGATGAACCTGTTTTTCTTAACGGATAAGGAAATGAAGTTGATTGCTGTTAAGGTAATGAACCCAAAAATTGACCTAACCACTAAAGTCGGGTTTAATTGGTTCAAGAAGAACTGGCAATCCGATTTCGTTGAATATCTAACCGCATCCAAAGCTTACACGGAGGATAAAAACTTGGATAAATTTAAGCTGATTCAACAAGGAGGCATAATTACCAAGGGAGAACTGTACCGATGGTTCGAAAAAATGATAGAAGTCTCCTAAATACTCAAATAATACGCTTTAATCCTCCAGGTTTATCTAATGAGTAATAACCTCTTTTGAGTAGACCTAAAAAGAGTTTTTAAAAAGCCCGACTTGTCCCCAACCGCTAAAGAATTATCTTTGTTTAAGAACTAAGTAACCAAATGGCACAAAAACCATCTATTCCAAAAGGAACCCGGGATTTTTCCCCTTCTGAAATCGCAAAAAGAAATTATATATCGGATGTCATAAAAAGTCATTTCGAAACTTTTGGTTTCCAGCCTATAGAAACTCCTTCCTTTGAAAACTCCGAGACTCTTATGGGAAAATACGGGGATGAAGGTGACCGTTTGATTTTCAAGATTTTGAATTCGGGCGATTTTATTAGTAAGGTGGATGATTATACCTATAGTTCCAAAGATTCCAAATCACTTGGCCCGAAGATAACCGAAAAAGCCCTGCGCTACGACCTTACCGTACCCTTTGCCCGTTATGTGGTTATGCATCAAAACGAACTGGATTTTCCATTTAAGCGTTATCAGATTCAACCGGTTTGGCGAGCAGATAGGCCACAAAAGGGCCGTTTTCGAGAGTTTTTTCAATGTGATGCGGATGTCGTAGGTTCGGATTCGCTTTTACAGGAAGTGGAACTGATACAGCTCTACGATGCGGTTTTCACCGATTTACAACTGGAAAGTGTTACGATTAAACTGAATAACCGAAAAGTCCTAGCTGGTATTTCCGAAGTCATTGGAGCCAAACATTTGCTGGTTGATTTTACCGTTGCTTTGGATAAATTGGATAAAATAGGGGAAGAGGGGGTTAAAAAGGAAATGTTGTCCAAAGGTATTTCTGAGGCTGCCATTCAAAAAGCTTCGCCCTTGTTTTCTTTAGGCGGTAGCAATACGGACCAATTACTGACCTTGGAAAATATGCTCGAGCAGTCCGAAGAAGGGAATAAGGGTGTTGAGGAGCTCCGATTTATACTGGAAACCATCACGTCATTAGGCTTACAGTCCGCAAAGTTGACTATTGATGTTACCTTGGCCAGAGGTCTAAACTATTACACGGGGGCTATCTTTGAGGTTTCGGCGCCAGATGGTGTCGCCATGGGTTCCATTGGGGGAGGCGGTCGTTATGATGATCTTACCGGAATTTTTGGCTTAAAGGATGTAAGCGGGGTTGGAATTTCCTTTGGATTGGACCGCATCTATTTGGTGTTAGAGGAACTTGGTCTCTTCCCGGAGTCCGTGGATAAATCGTTGGACGTCCTCTGTCTGAACTTTGGAACTAAAGAAGGCCTTGCAGCACTCAAACTAACCACGGTATTAAGAAAGGCTGGTATTAAGGCCGATTTGTACCCATCGGATGCCAAAATTCAAAAACAATTCAAGTATGCCAATAATAGGAACGTCCCTTATGTAATCCTTCTGGGAGAAGAGGAGTTGAAAGAACAGTCCTTTGTAGTGAAAGATATGGCCAGTGGTACGCAAAAGACCTATTCCTTGAATGCTGTTCAAGATTTTATAGCTAACCTATAGCCGTCCTAATAGTTCTTATTATAGTATTATAGTAGTGAGTATCGTGCGGTACGTATTTATCCGTTTTGATATCGGCCAAGACCTCCTTCTCGAATTTATCGATATCGATTAAAACTAAGTTCTCAACCTCGCTGTCCTGCTTCCGAAGTTTTAATAGTGGAATTTTCAGCTCAGAAATATAGGTATGATGGAATTCACGATCAATCAGATGCTGGCTATGTTGTTGAATGGATTTAAATATGCCTATTTTCTCCAGTCGTCCGATTTTTATGTCAAGTCCGATTTCTTCCTTCACCTCACGAATGGCGGCAAGTTCAATAGCTTCTCCCGCTCCTACGTGTCCGGCAACTGAAACATCCCATAATAAGGGGTGTGTGTCTTTATTTTTTCCCCGTTGCTGGATGAGTATCTCACCGTTCGCGGTGTAGAACCAAATATGGACCGTAGGATGAAAAAGTCCCATGCGATGTGCATAGGACTTGAGTTTTTTTCTCCAGTAAATTTCCCTTCGGCGTTTAGAATATCTATAATTTCATCCATCGGGTTTGCTGATTATTGTCTCCCAGAAGAAGTCTAGTCGAAATAACTAAAAGTTTCTCCCTCTTTAATGTTCAAAAGCGTTTCATAAATCAATCGAATCACATTTTCTACATCATCCTGGTGTACCATCTCCACGGTTGTATGCATATAGCGTAATGGAAGAGAAATGAGTGCAGAAGCCACACCGCCGTTGCTATAAGCAAAGGCATCTGTATCCGTACCAGTTGCCCTGGACGCCGCCATGCGCTGAAAAGGTATTTTATTATTTTCTGCGGTCTCAATAATACGTTCCCGTAGTTTATTTTGAACTGCAGGAGCGTATGAAATCACTGGTCCAGCACCTATTTCCGTATGACCCTGGGTTTTCTTCTCAATCATTGGCGTGGTGGTATCGTGGCAAACATCGGTGATAATCGCGACGTTAGGCTTAATCGTTTGTGTGATCATTTCGGCACCACGTAGTCCAATCTCTTCTTGAACGGAATTCGTTATATAAAGTCCAAAAGGTAATTTCTTTTTGTTCTCATGTAATAGCCGGGCTACCTCGGCAATCATAAATCCACCAGCTCGGTTATCTATCGCCCTACAAACAAATTTATCTTTATTGAGTACATGAAAGGTATCAGGATAAGTAATGACACAACCTACATGAACCCCTAGCTTTTCTACGGCCTTCTTATCCTTGGCCCCTACATCGATACATATGTTATCCAACTTTGGGGCTCGCTCTTCCTTATTGTCACCTTTTCGGGTATGTATTGCCGGCCACCCGAACACACCTTTTACGATTCCTTTCTTGGTGTGGATATTCACCCATTTCGAGGTAGCTATTTGATGGTCGCTACCGCCGTTACGAATTACGTAAATCAATCCATTATCCGTAATGTAATTGACATACCATGAAATTTCATCGGAATGTCCTTCTATGACTACCTTATATTTCGCATCAGGATTTATAACACCTACGGCGGTACCATAAGTATCCGTAATAAAAGTATCCACGTACGGTTTTAGATAGTTCATCCATAACTTTTGCCCTTCCCATTCATAACCGGTAGGGGCTGCATTGTTCAGGTATTTTTCAAAAAAATCCAAGGACTTTTTGGTAATAATTTTCTTCTCAGCCATTAACATAAATTTATGCTACAAACTTAGCAATAATCATGTGTATTTAAATACTATACCTTTTAATTATCCTTAATTTTGGCAGGACTTTTGCAAATTATCAGTACATGCGAGGTATATTTTCAATTTTGGCGATGCTATTGGTCCTTGTTTCGACGAGAGCCCAAGTAGAGGAACAACCTTTAGATTCGGTGTCGGAAAAGCTCATCATCATTGCGGGGGATTCCATAATGCGAGGCTCTATTGCTTTGGAGGAGGCCTATATTTTTGGGAGATTAAAATTTAACTCTTACGACGACAAATTACGCTATTATATCCTGAGGCGTAAAACCCATAAAGTGTATCCGTATGCAAAATTGGCAGCAGAGCGTTTGGTATCCTTGAACGATAGTTTAAAATATATCAAGAAAAAAGACATCGTAAAAGATATACAAAAAAGGTGCAGAAGTATATAGAAGAGGAGTTTTCCGAGGAATTAAAAAAATTAACGCGGACAGAAGGACAAATTCTTGTAAAACTAATCTACAGGCAAACGGGGACCACCGCGTTTGATTTGGTTAAAGAACTTAGAAGCGGATGGCGTGCCTTTTGGTACAATACGACCGCAAGACTCTTTAAAATAAGTATTAAGGAGGAGTTTCATCCCGACCAAATCGAGGAGGATTATTTAATCGAGGATATTCTTCAACGTGCTTTTGCTAGCGGCAAATTAGAGCGCCAAGAAACGGTACTCGACTACAACTACGACGACTTGTACAACAAATGGAAACGAACTGATAAAAAGGAATGATTATTTCTTTTTACTGAAAAGTGAATTCATAATGGTGTGGATTCCTTTAAACCCCATGCCTATGGCCGCTATGCCCAAAATAAGCCCAATTATTAGCACAGGCCAGTATAGCGGATGTTCTTCATTTTTAAAGGCCTGCCAAATGATAATGGGAGCCATAAACATAAGTGCTACCGTGTAGGCTAATTGCTTCAAACCCCTTACGAGTAAATCCTTGTCCGTATTCATTCTATAGTCAATCTATTTTTATGCTCCTGAACTATGGCAAAATAACCTAGCGCAAAAATATCGGGTTGTGCTACATTGTCAAAGGTGTCTATGTTGTCCAAGTCGGTTACATCTATGAAGTTCCCCCGGACCGTAGCAACAGGAGTTTCAAAAATTCCAAAGGTCCCTTCCGACTGTTCGATTAATAGATCCATATAATTATAAAATCTCCTGTCAGCTCCCAAGATACTAACTTCTATGGCCGTTCCTTGTTCTAATTCTTTTTCATAAAAGTAGGAAAAGCTATATACCTGATTCTTATAAAACTGGTCATCCGTGGTAAGGTATTCTCCAAAACCAAAATCAAAGACGTAAAAATTATCTTGATCTTCAATATCCTTGAAAGCGATTATTATTTCTGTCTCCTCTTCATCAAATAAAGTATTGGAACCTTGAGTAAGAGAGTCTATTGGAGGTGCTGTGGAAAAGAAAGTTTGTGCCAAATACACGGCGTCTTCATGTTCTATATACAGCGAAAAGCGGATGTTCTCTTGAAAAAGGGAATTTGGTATAGGGTCAACCGTATTGTAAACCCCAAAATTATTAGCGATATCCTCAAACTCAATAGCACCCGTTTCACGAATTAAATCGTCTTCTATCTCTTCGTAAATGATAATGATGTTATCTAATTTGGTCAACGGTACGGTACCAAAAAACCCATCTGTTAGGCTAACTTCTATGGCCACTGGCGTTGAAGTTTCATTCATGTCTACACGGATAAGCGCATCGATAATTAATCTCGGTTCTTCAGAAGGAATTTCTACCTCAATGACATCTTCGCAACCAATTAGCGCTAAAAGGAGGATAAGTAAGAAAAACCTATTTCTATGTCGTAAGTACATTTATTCAATGGTTATGGTCTCTTTAAATTCCTGCACGACCGCAAAATATCCAAGGGCGAAGTTGTCATTTTCTCCTACGTTGTCAAAAACCTCCATGTTGTCTATATCAGTAACATTGATAATATTCCCCCTTACCGTAGCGGCTGGTGTTTGAAATGGTCCTTGATCGCCGCCGGATTGCACTATCAGTTGATTCATGTAGTTATAAAATGGTTCATCCACGCCCAGAATACTGATTTCTAATGTTCTTCCTGCTTCGATTCCGTCATCATAGAAATAGGAAAATTCAAACGTCTGTCCTTGATAAAATTCGTCCTCGGTTACCAAATACTCATCAAAATCAAAATCGAATAAATAAAAATCGTCGCGATCTGCATTATCCGTAAAGGATACCTTTATTTCGGTCTCATCCCCAGTAAATAGTGTACCATCACCTTGTTCAAGATCATCAATAGGTACAGAAGGCACAAATCTCGTGGATGCAAGGTAACGTTCTTCCCCGTATTCAATATTTAAGAATAGATTGCCAGAAGTAAAAAAAGATGTGTTCTTCGAGCCTTGAAAAACTCCTGGTTCAGTTTCCCTGAAAATAATAAAGTTTTGGTCCAATGGACTCGTAGGTTCGTAATCCAAATTCTGAATAATCATTTGATCGACATCTGCAACGTCATTACTATCAAAAAAAGAACTGCTCAAACCGACTTTTATAGTTGCCGTGGTAACGGCTACAGAGGTATCTAGTCTTATTAAAGCATCTACAGTTAATCTTGGAGGTTCGGAAGGTGCATCTACTTCAATGACGTCCTCACAAGAAAAAAGTGATAACACGATTATCAGAAAAAAGTATATCCTTTTCATCTTCTAAAATTTAAAGTTGTAGGTAACAGCAGGAACTATTCCGAAAATAGAAGTCCTAATGGCTTCATTTACCCCTGTATCTTGGTTTCTCCTAAAGTTAATCGAGGCGGCATTTCTTCTATTATAGAGATTATATACGCTAAAAACCCATTCTCCCTTTACCTTTCTGGTTTCATTCTTTTTCGGGGTCAGTGTCGCAGAAATATCTATACGATGGTAATCTGGCAAACGTTGTTGGTTTCTAAGGCCATAATAAGGAACGGTTAATCCTTGGAATTCAAATTGTCCTATTGGATAGTTCGTGGGTTGTCCCGTCTGGTAAACGAAATTGGTGTTGAAGCTCCATTTGTTGTTCAGGTCATAACTTGCAAAAACAGAAACATCATGTGTTTTATCATAGGGCGTATTGTACCACTCTCCAAAGTTGATGCCGCTTTCCAAATTACTTCGGCCATTATCTACAAAAGGTGCCCTGCCTGGGGTCCTTTGTTCAGATTTAGAAAGGGTATAAGCTAACCACCCCTGAAATTTACCCTCGTTTTTTCTAAGTAGAAATTCCAATCCGTAAGCCCGTGCTTCTCCGTTGAGTATAACCTGTTCAATAGCATTGTTGGCTATTAGATTGGCACCGTCTATGTAATCTATCCGATTCTGTATATCCTTGTAAAAAACTTCACTTTCAACCGTATAATCACCTCCTTTAATATTCCTGAAATAGCCAAAAGCGTACTGGTCCAAGATTTGGGGTTTTACAAAAGGCCCGCTTGGGGTCCAGACATCTAAAGGGGTAGGGGAGCTCGTGTTGGAAAGTAGATGCAGGTATTGGGCCAAACGTGTGTAACTCGCTTTAACAGAACTATTATCGTTAATGGTATAGGCTGCCGAAACGCGTGGTTCAAAGTTATTAAAAGAGGCCAGACTACCGCCTCTTCCTGGCGTTGATACACTAATGGGGTCCGCCTCCTGATAAACTAATAGAAAAGGGTCAAATAATACTGGATTATCATTTAGATATACGTTCAGTTCATCTTGCCCTAATCGGTTGAAATAACTAAACCTAAGGCCATAACCGAGGCTTAAATTATCCGTTACTTTCTGTTCTATATCAATGTAGGCCGCAAATTCATTGGCATATTTTTGAATCAGCTGTTCTTCCAATATGCCCGAATCCGCATTTGAGGGTTCTATTTTTCCTGGGTTAAATTGATAATAGATGTTATTAATACCGTAATTGATTTGTAGCTTATCATTGAGATAATGCTTTAAATCATACTTGACGTTGAAATTTCGAATACCAGAATTCCAATTGAATCCAACAAAATCTAATTTTAAACCGTAATAGTAATCGGAATATATCAGCGACAGGTTCGAGAATAGTTTATCCGAGAACAAATGATTCCATCTAAAATTACCTACGGCATTGCCATAGGTATTCACGAAGCTTTCACTAATGCCAAAGACGTCGCGTCCAAAGTATCCGGAAAGGAAAATATTATTGTTGGGATTTATCTTATAGTTCAATTTTGTATTTAAATCGTAGAAGTATGCGGTATTATCAACATCAAATAGCGGGAGAAATAGATGGGCATAAGATGCCCTCCCACCAATTAGGAATGCAGCTTTATCTTTTTTAATGGGGCCTTCTACCAACAATCGACTCGCAACAGCCCCAATTCCACCATTGATTTTTAATTCCTTACTATTCCCTTCTTTTTGAAAGATATCCAAGACGGAAGAAACTCGTCCCCCGTAGCGGGCCGGGATTCCACCTTTGTATAATTTAATGTCCTTTATGGCATCCGGGTTGAAAACCGAGAAAAAACCGAATAGGTGTGAGGAGTTAAAAATGGTCGCCTCGTCCAGAAGAATCAGGTTTTGATCAACTGCTCCACCACGAACATTAAACCCTGATGCTCCTTCCCCTGCGTTCGTTACGCCGGGTAATAAAAGAATGGATTTTATAACGTCGGCTTCCCCAAGAATAACAGGTATTTTCTTTATGGTTTCTACGGATAAAGTATTTACGCTCATTTGCGGCTTACGTATATCCATTCGCTCTACATTTTCCGTAACCACAACTTCTTCCAGTTCCTCAGCTTCCTCGTCTAACTGAAAGTCGATTTTGATGTTTTGGTTTAGCACGACAGTCTTACTCACGTCCTTAAAACCTAAATAAGTCACCACAATTTGATATTCCCCTTCTGGAAGTGTAATGGAGTAGAAGCCGTATTCATTTGTAGTAACCCCTGTATTTAGCTCAGGGAATACAAGTGTTACACCAATTAAAGTTTCATTACTCGCCGTTTCGGTAACGGTACCGCTTATCGTATATTTTTGCTGGGCTTGACTAAAAACACTGAAACATAATAAAAAGAGTAGGGGTAATGCATTCCTAAACCCATTCATAGTAACTTTTTTTATAAAAATAATGAGAAATAGAACATATATCTAATGCTCCATGCCTTTAATAACAAAAAAAAGACCTTCTTTAAAGAAGGTCTTTTTTTATCATTGAATTATTTTATATTGAATCTAAAATTTCATTAAAAGAAGTACTTGGCCGCATTGCTTTCTCAACTAAGTGGGGCTTAGGCTTATAATACCCACCAATATCCTGCGGACTTCCCTGGGCATCCAGCAATTCAGATAGAATTTGATGTTCCTTATTTTCAATTGCCGTGCTGATTCTAGAAAAAGTATTTTTAAGGTCTTCATCCCGTGATTGCTCTGACAAGGCCTCGGCCCAATACTTAGCCAAGTAAAAATGACTTCCTCGGGTATCCAATTCCTTGACTTTTCTGGATGGGGATTTATCGTTATCCAAAAATTTCTCCGTAGCGGTGTCTAATGCATCTCCTAAAACCTTTGCTTTAGCATTATTATTTTTTTCCCCATAAAACTCAAGGGAAACCCCAAGTGCTAAAAACTCTCCTAAAGAATCCCATCTTAAATGACCTTCTTCTAAAAATTGCTCCACATGTTTAGGTGCCGAACCGCCTGCTCCAGTTTCAAACAACCCTCCGCCATTCATCAATGGAACTATGGAAAGCATTTTGGCACTGGTGCCTACTTCTAGGATTGGAAAGAGATCCGTAAGGTAATCCCTTAATACATTTCCTGAAACAGAAATGGTGTCCTCACCCTTTTTCAGACGCGCCAATGTAAAAGTAGTCGCTTCAATTGGCGACATAATATGAATATCCAAACCTGCGGTATCCTGGTTTGGCAAATAGGTATTAATTTTTTTGATCAATTCAGCGTCATGGGCTCTATTTTCATCTAACCAAAACACGGCCGGCACGTTGGTAGCTCTTGCACGGGATACGGCAAGTTTTACCCAATCCCTTATAGGAGCGTCTTTCACCTGGCACATGCGCCAAATATCTCCTTTCTCGACTTGATGCTGTAGAAGTGTTCTTCCAGTATCGATATCCATTACTTCGACACTTCCGGGTGACGAAATTTCAAAAGTCTTGTCATGAGACCCATACTCTTCGGCCTTTTGTGCCATAAGCCCAACATTTGGAACTGTACCCATGGTGGTTGGGTCAAAGGCACCGTGCTTTTTGCAAAAATCAATTGTAGCTGAGTAAATTCCGGCATAGCTACTATCTGGAATAACTGCTTTGGTATCTTGTGATTTTCCTTCAGCGTTCCACATTTGACCTGAATTCCGAATCATAGCCGGCATTGAGGCATCGATTATAATATCACTAGGAACGTGAAGGTTGGTAATACCTTTATCCGAATTTACCATGGCAAGGTCGGGACCATTATCCAATACGGTATTGATATCTTGTACGATTGGAGACTTTTTATCTTCTGATAATTTCTCCAATTTCGCATAAAGTACCTCCAGTCCGTCATTTGGATTAACACCAAGTTGCTCAAACGTGTCTGAATACTTCTCAAAGACCGGTTTCAAAAATGTTTCTACTACGTGTCCGAAAATTATGGGGTCGGATACCTTCATCATTGTGGCCTTCAGATGCACCGAAAAAAGAACATTCTTCTCCTTTGCGTCTTTTACTTGTTCCTTTAAAAATTGGAGTAAAGCGCTCTTGCTCATAACCGTAGCATCGATTATTTCACCAGCCTGAAGCACTATTTTATCTTTGAGCACAACTTCTTCGGTACCGGTACGCAACAGAATTTTAACAGAACACGGCTTATCTATGGTCAGCGACTTTTCGTTGGAATTGAAATCACCTTCTGACATCGTCGCCACGTGAGTTTTGGAATTTGAATCCCAAGCTCCCATGCTATGTGGGTTCTTTTTAGCATAGTTTTTTACTGCCCTTGGCGCCCTACGGTCAGAATTACCCTCTCTAAGAACTGGGTTTACGGCACTACCTTTTATTTTATCATACCTACCCTTAATCTCCTTTTCCTTCTCATTACTTGGTTCATCGGGATAGTTGGGCAGCTTGTAGCCTTTACCTTGAAGCTCAGTTATTGCCTCCTTTAGTTGCGGTACGGAAGCACTTATGTTGGGTAGCTTGATTATGTTCGCCTCCGGTAATTTTGCCATTTCTCCCAATTCGTCTAAATCGTTGGAGATTATTTGGTTGGATTCTAAGAAATCGGGAAACGCGGCAATGATTCTTCCCGCCAAGGATATATCTTTTGTTTCAATCTCAATTCCAGAAGTTTTGGTAAAAGCTTTTACGATAGGTAAAAACGAGGAAGTAGCCAATGCCGGTGCCTCGTCAGTCTTAGTATAAAATATTTTAGACATTAATGTTGGTTTTGTTTCAAGCGGAGCAAATATACAATTTTATCTAGGCTTGCGGAGGCGTATAGGGTCGAATATTTAGGTACTTTCTATATAACAAAAGCCATATCATTGTACGAGTACATTGATATGGCTTTTTAGAATTAGTTTACAGACATGTTGTTTTAACTTTGGGGTTAAAACTGCAACCATTGATTGCCTCTGCGTCACTATTTCAACGTTTGAGATATGTTTCGTTCTTCGGTATTGAACCAAGCAACTACTTCATATTTCTTTTTGTTGTCTTAACGAGTTCATAACTTGAAATTTCTCGTGGGAGTCCTCTCAAAAAACAAACCATCCTTAATAAAATTCAAAAGCGACAGCCTTCGAGTTTATTAATCGCTCCAATAAATTTCTAACCATTTAAGTTATAGACCTATTTTAGCTAAACAACAACATAAAGAACGTAAACTCTATGGTGATTTCGATTGACATCCTTAACGATGCTTCATCTTAAACACATTTAAATGTAGGAATAAAAACTGACACCTTCAAATTTTTGCAACAAATTTATAGTCAACAACTTATAAACCATAGTTATTCACATTTGTTCACAAAAAAGGGCTGATGTACATCAGCCCTTTTGATTTTCTTTGGAATGGTATTTGTTAAGACCTTACTTCTTTTATTCTTGCCTTCTTACCAGTTAAACCTCTAAAGTAATAGATACGTGATCTACGTACTTTACCTTTTTTATTGACTTCTATTTTTTGAAACGCGGGTAAATTAACGGGAAAGATTCTTTCTACGCCAACTGTTCCAGACATTTTTCGGATAGTGAAAGTTTCAGTGGATCCAGTGCCTCTTCGCTGGATTACAACTCCTTTAAAAAACTGTGTACGTGTTTTTTCACCTTCCTTAATTTCATAATAAACGGTAATCGTATCCCCAGCTGAAAATTTAGGAAATTCTTTTTTGGCTACGAATTCGTCCTGTACATACTTAATTAATGATTCCATGTCATTATTATATTGGAATTAAATCAAACTAACATTCACGATTATCGTCAGAGGTTAATTTAACAGAGTGCAAAAATAGTTTTAAAATTAAAACCTACAAGTATTTATAGGGGATTTTTATAGGAGTTGACTTGTTTTTTGATACTATAGTAAATCTGGACGCAATCTTTCAGTCCGCTCTTGGGCCTTTTCCTCTCTCCATGCCTCAATTTTTCCGAAATTACCGCTGAGGAGTACATCGGGCACTTTCATTCCCTTATATTCTGACGGCCTAGTATATACAGGCGGCGCTAAAAGCCCATCCTGAAAGGTGTCCGTAAGGGCGGAAGTCTCATCGTTCAGCACCCCCGGCAATAAACGTATTATGGTATCACATAATACCGCGGCGCCCAATTCCCCGCCCGAAAGTACATAGTCCCCAATTGAAATTTCCCTAGTAATAAAAGCATCCCTTACTCTTTGATCCACTCCTTTATAGTGACCACAGAGAATAATTATATTTTTTAAAAGTGATAGACTATTGGCCGTTTGTTGATTTAAGGTCTCACCATCCGGAGTCATATAGATGATTTCGTCATAATCTCTCTCCGAAGTAAGTTTTGAGATACATTTATCAATTGGTTCAATCATTAAGACCATACCGGCCCCTCCGCCAAACTGGTAATCGTCGACCTGATTGTAACTCTTGTCCGTATAATCCCTAATGTTATGGAAATGTACTTCTACGAGTTCCTTTTCAATAGCTCTCTTGAGAATGGAGGCATCAAACGGACTTTTAAGTAGCTCAGGTAGAACAGTTATGATATCAATGCGCATTTTTATAGGGCAAGAGGATTATTCTGCTGACCAAAAATAATGAAAACAATGTGAATCTTTTTTCCAATCCAACCTTTCATACAACTTCTGGGCGGGATTGTCCACCGCCGTCTCCAATGCAAGTCCTTTGTAACCGTTTGCTATACAGTAGGATTTTGATTTTTCTAACAGGGCTTGGCCAACTTTCTTTTTTCGGTATTCCTCACTTACAAAAAGGTCGTTAAGGATAAGGCTCTTTTGTAAGGAAACTGAAGAAAATGTAAAATAAAGCTGTACAAACCCCACAGGCAAGTCATTTTCATAGGCAAGAAAAATTATAGATTCTTCTTTTGATAATCTGTCTTCCAAAAATTTCAGCGCTTTCTCCAAATTTGACTCTTGACCGTAGAACATACGATAAGAATCGAATAAGGGAGCAATGTCCCGAAGATGACCTAAATCTGCTTTTTTAATAATTATCATTATATATTAAAAAAAAGCTCCTAAAAGGAGCTTTAAATTATTTTGATTTTTTTTGACGGTTCAATTCGTCCTGAAGTTGCCTGCTAATTTTTTGTTCCCGTTCCAAAGCCCTTCTTCTATGGTCTTCGTATTCCACTTCCAATTCCGAAAGGTTTTGTTTGGCTTCCTGTGTTAAAATATTGCTGTTTCTAAACTTATAGATAAATGCCCCTAGAAGTACGAACAACCCTGCAATAATAGTCCATAGGATAAAATTATAGGTGCCTTTAGATACTTGAATCCCAAGAAAGGACATGCTGTCCTTTTCTTCGGTTACCGCCGCAAGATTGGTGGTAGTCTCATCCAGTTTTTTATTGAGGGAGCTTATTGTAGTTTCATGTCCGGCAATCGTTGCCTTTAGTTCGCCGGTTTTCTTATTCATTTCCGCAATGGAATCCAACACATTTTTCCTTAATTTATAAAGATTGGATTCTTTAACTACTTCATAACGAACCCCATCTGCCCTGTAGTTACCAGACCTCCTAGCAATGTAATCAAATTGGCTACTTATAGGTCCCTCATCTAGGGACAACTTTTCTGTATCGTTCGATTCTTGTGCATACTGGAGGTTTACTGCTAGTAGGAGCATCAGTACAAATAGTATTTTGGAAATTTTCATGTAAATAAAATTGCTGTTAAAAATGATTTAGAGCAGACTAAAGTAATTTAATATTGTCAATTTATAAAAAAAAAGGCCTAAAGGTTATCCTGCTTTATAAACCTACGTAAAAACAACGGATATGGATTTTATTTCATTACCTTAATAGTAGGTATATCTACGAACCTTAGAGATATACTTCGCCAACCGAATTACCTGATGCGAATAACCGTATTCGTTATCATACCAGATGTAGAGAATAATGTTTTTACCGCTTGCCGTAACTATCGTAGCCTTACTGTCATAGATGGCCGGAGCAGAAGTCCCAATGATGTCGGTAGATACCAACTCTTTACTCATTGAATATTTAATTTGCTCCACCAAATCTCCTTCCAGAGCGTATTTTTTCAATATTGTATTAATGCCACTGAGGGAGGTTTTATTTTTAACCTCTAGATTTAAAATTGCCAACGAACCATTTGGTACGGGAACACGAATAGCATTGGAACTCAGTTTTCCCTTCAACGAAGGAAGCGCTTTAGCGACTGCCTCACCTGCACCAGTTTCGGTGATAACCATATTGAGTCCGGCTGCCCTACCTCTCCTATACTTTCCGTGCATATTGTCCACTAAGTTTTGATCATTGGTATAGGCGTGTATCGTTTCTAAATGACCTTTCTTAATTCCTAGGGAATCATCAATAACCTTTAAAACAGGGGTTATCGCGTTGGTGGTACAAGATGCTGCTGAGAAAATTTTGGTCTTATCCGGATCATATTCCAAATGATTTACACCATGAACAATATTAGGTATTTCCTTCCCAGGCGCTGTCAATAGTACATGGCTTGCTCCTTTTGCCTTAAGATGTCTAGAAAGTTGTGTCCTGTCTCTAAAAGCTCCGGTATTATCAATAATCAGTGCATTAGAAATACCGAATATTGAATAGTCTATTTCCTCGGGAGTTTCAGCACTTATAACATGAACGGTAGTGCCATTAATGATAAGTGCATTATTCTCAGCATCCACCGCAACAGTTCCCATAAAATTACCATGAACGGAATCTGTTCTTAATAGGCTGGCCCTTTTTTCAAGTATTTCCAGATTCGATTCACCTCTAAGAACAATTGCCCTTAAGCGCAATTGATTGCCCTTACCGGTCTTGGACATAAGCTCTCTGGCTAAAAGGCGACCAATTCTACCAAAGCCGTAAAGCACTACATCCTTAGGTTCTATACTATCGGTTTTTTCCGCCCCCTTCAATTTGTCAATTACAAAGGCCTTTACGTTGTTAAAATGATTATCATCGGAGTGATATTCATAGGTCAATTTTCCAATATCTAATTTGGAAGGAGGTAATTTGATATCGTTGATAGCACGAAGAATTTCAACAGAATCAAAAATAGAAATTGGTTTTTGCACAAATTCTCCAGCATATTCATGCAGTTGAATTATATCACTAACATTTTTATCTATTACTTGGTTTTTAAATATGACTATTTCAATTGACTTGTCATACCAAAGGTCACTGGTTATTTTAATGAATTCGGTTGTTGCTTTTCTTCTATCGGCTTGGAAGGCCAATTCCTTTTCGTAGGATACTTTTTGAGTCATAACTGGAAATAGGTTGAATTTTTTGCAAAATTACTAATTTCAAACGTTTTCGTTGATTTTTTGACAAAAAAGAGGCGCTACAAAATGTAGCGCCTCTTTTAATTTCTTCATATCATTTATTGGAAAATAAGTCGCTCCTTTTCTCCATCCTCATTAAGCATAGTGATTACGGTTTTACCATACCTTGTGATCGCTCCAAAGGCATTTTTGGCGTCCGTAATATCCTTAATTACCACGTCATCCACTTGAACGATCACCTTTCCATCAAGCCCATAGCCTCTATAACGTTCAGGAACACCGGTAATTTTTACCCCGACTTTAGTTTTGAACTTTTTCTTGTCTTCATCGGAAAGATTTTTCACTTCCATGCCCATTTCAGGAACAACGATGGTCTGTCTTTCCATTAGTGTAACGGAAACAATTACATCCTCACTGCCCCTATTAATCATCACTTCAACAATATCGCCAGGTCTTTTCGTGGACAAATAACCCGTTAAATCTGGATATTTTCTTATTTTAATATCGTCGATCATTTTGATAATATCGCCTTCCCGTAATTTTGCTTCCGCAGCTCCGGTGCCTTCTTCCACACCAGAAACATATACCCCCTCGATTTCGTTCAAACCTTTCTCTATCGCATATGGAGTATTTACGGGAGCAACGCTGATACCCAATATTCCCTTCTGTACGTTTCCATACTCCAAAATGTCATCTATGACCTTTTTGGCGATGTTGCTGGGTACTGCAAAGGAATAACCCACATAAGAACCGGTCCGGGAGGATATGGCCGTATTTATGCCAATAAGATCGCCATTTGTATTGACCAATGCTCCACCAGAATTTCCTGGATTTACAGCCGCATCGGTTTGTATAAAGGATTGGTTAGATCTGGTGTCCAAACTTCTTGCCTTGGCACTTACGATACCAGCGGTAACCGTAGAGGTAAGGTTAAAGGGATTTCCGACCGCTAGAACCCATTCGCCTATTTTGGTATTATCAGAATCTCCAAAGGCCAAGTAAGGTAATTTATCGTCCGCATCTATTTTTATCAATGCAATATCAGAATTTGGATCACTGCCAATCAACTCCGCTTCATAGGTTCTGTTATTATTCAGGGTTACTTGTAGCTGATTCGCATTGGCGATCACATGATTGTTGGTAACAATATACCCGTCCTGCGAAATAATGACGCCAGAACCTGTACCTACTTGAGGGGCGGTAGCACCGCCACCGGAACCATAGATGAAATCGAATATTGAATTAGAGCTTCTGCCAGTAGTAACGTTTTTAACATGGACCACGGCATTAACCGTGTTTTCTGCAGCTAATGTAAAGTCCACTTCATTTATTCCAGCTCCTTTTGCCGATGTCGGCGTAAAACTTGTATTAATAATACTGCTGTCAGGTTCTGTGGATATTACCGCATATTTATCATTTTCAAAAAAAAGTTTATAAGCTCCCAAGGTAATTGCTCCCGCAAATACCGAAACCAATAATAGGCTTCCAATTCTCTTCATAATTCTTTATGTTTTTAACTTATTTGATGTAAAATTAACAGATTTCGCTGCTCTTTTTTTGAGTTTAACGACTTTTTAACTGCCAAGAAACCCTTAATAAAATACTATCTTTGTTCATTAGATTGCACCATGAATACTACATTTTATAAATATCAAGGAACGGGCAATGATTTCGTAATTATTGATAACCGTTCAAACACATTTCCCAAAAATGATACCAATTTGGTGGCATCGTTGTGTAATCGGAAATTTGGTATCGGTGCAGACGGATTATTGCTGTTGGAAAATGACAAATTGACAGATTTTCGAATGGTGTATTACAATGCCGACGGAAAAGAAGGGAGTATGTGTGGCAATGGTGGACGGTGTATAGTGGCTTTTGCCAATTTTTTAGGCATTATTGCCGTAAAAACTACTTTCATTGCCGTGGATGGCCTGCATGAAGCATCAATCAAGGGTGCAACGGTCAGCTTGAAAATGAGGGACGTGGATGAGATTAAAAGTAAGCCAAACGCCCTGTTCTTGGATACAGGTTCTCCCCATCATATTCAGCTGGTTGATAATCTGTCCGACTACAATGTGGTTAAAGAAGGTGCTAGATTGCGATATGGGATATACGGCGAAGCGGGAAGCAATATTAACTTTGTTTATGAACAAGGTCCCAATGCGTTTTCTATTCGAACCTATGAGCGCGGAGTCGAGAATGAAACACTTTCCTGTGGAACGGGGGTGACGGCGGTTGCACTTGCCATGCATAGTTTGGGAAAAACCAAATCAAACGAAGTAAGTGTTAACACACTCGGTGGGGAATTGAGTGTCCAATTCGAATATGCCAATGAAAAGTATTCCGAAATTTATCTTATTGGGGAGGCCAAACAGGTATTTAAAGGTGATATCTCATGGTGACTTTAAAAAGCGATAAAATCTATCTAAGGGCCTTGGAGCCAGAGGACTTGGAATTTCTGTACCAGTTGGAAAATAATATGGACGTATGGGAGATTAGTGGTACCGTAACTCCCTATTCTAAAAATGTGCTTCAGTTTTATTTAGAAAATGCCCATAGGGACATCTATGATGTAAAACAACTTCGTCTGGTTATATGTAGTCAGGATAAGGAACCTTTGGGATTGATTGATTTGTTCGATTTTGACCCGAAGAACAAACGGGCAGGTTTAGGCATAGTGATCGTTGATGAAAAGAACAGGAATAAAGGCATTGGAGCAGAATCAATTGCACTTTTATGCAATTATGCATTTGAGGTATTAGACCTAAAACAGCTGTATGCCAATATATTAGAGGAAAACCGGGGAAGTATTCATTTGTTCGAAAAGATGGGTTTTAAATCGGTTGGGGTCAAGAAAGACTGGATATTCTCGAACGGACAATATAAAAACGAAATCTTATTTCAAAAACTGAACAACTAATGTACATCAAACGCATTTTATTGGCAATT
Source organism: Maribacter aestuarii (assembly GCF_027474845.2). Classification (NCBI taxonomy): domain Bacteria; kingdom Pseudomonadati; phylum Bacteroidota; class Flavobacteriia; order Flavobacteriales; family Flavobacteriaceae; genus Maribacter; species Maribacter aestuarii. The sequence goes on along the minus strand of NZ_CP107031.2, from coordinate 4,452 downwards.
GCCTTAATTGGACTTATCGCAGGGGGTATTTTCGCTTATATGGTCTATGGCACTTTTTTTAATCCGAACACCAATTTTAATAATAAAGAAGCTTTTGTCTACATTCCTTCCTCAGCATCATTTGAAGAAGTTACCCAGCTACTAGAACCATTACTATTAGATTTGGATGCCTTCGCTTCCGCAGCGGAAAGAAAGGGTTATGCACAGAATGTAAAAGGCGGCAAATACCGCATTACCAGGGGAATGAACAATAATGAAATTATCAATTCCTTGAGAAGTTCCAATATACCCGTAAAAGTTTCATTTAATAATCAAGAGCGGGTAGAGGACTTGGCGGGTAGGATTGCAGAACAAATAGAAGCGGATAGTGCGAGTCTTTTAAAGGCTTTTAAAGATACCGAGTTTTTAAAATCCAATGGGTTCAATATGGAAAATCAATTATCGTTGTATATCCCCAACAGTTATGAGTTCTTCTGGAATACGAACGCCGAAGACTTTAGAAATCGGATGTTGAAGGAGTATAAGCGTTTTTGGAACGAGGATAGGATTGCCAAAAGTAAAGCCCTCGGAATGGAGCCTAATGAAGTTGTTGCCTTGGCATCCATAGTACACAAGGAAACGGCCAAGGTAGAGGAGCGACCAAAAGTAGCAGGCCTGTACTTGAACAGAATAAAAAGTGGAATGCTGTTACAGGCAGACCCAACGGTGATTTATTCCATCAAGAAAGAAACCGGAAATTTTGATACTATAATTAAACGGGTGCTGTATAAAGACTTGGAATCAGAATCACCTTACAACACATACAAATATCCTGGTGTACCCCCTGGCCCTATTACCATGCCCGATATTAGCGCTGTGGATGCCGTCTTGAACCCGGAAAAACACAATTATTATTACATGGTTGCCAATGTAGAAAATTTTGGATATCACATGTTTGCTGAAGATATGGCGCAACACAACCGAAATAAAGTGCAGTACATCCGATGGATTAATGCTCAGAAAATAAATAGATAACTCAATAGTCGGAATTTTAAGACATGTTAACTAAAATCGGATATTTTTAACAAATCCTTGCCAAACTCCTATAATTTCCCCTCTAACTTTGCCCTTGTAATTTAAGCGAGCGCTTTTTTGCTGTAAGTCTTAAGAAAAATAAGGTATGAGAAAATGGATATTAATTTATTTTCCCCTTATCGTGATTTTTGTTCTATACGGCTTTAGTCCTTTCCAGAAGAATGTGAAAGTCCCTGAATCCCTGAGAACAAATGAACCTACTGCGGTTTTATTTCCCCAAAATGAAACGCTATTGAACAATTTAGAAATTACTCCACCATTTTTAGGGAGTGAGTACGTTGGTTTTAAGGAGGCTCTAGCCTTTAAGGAATCTCAAGGAAATTATTTTGCCATCAATACATATGGGTATCTTGGCAAATATCAGTTCGGTATAAATACTTTGGAACTCGTTGGTGTTTACAATGGCCCTAAATTTTTAAATGATCCCATATTACAAGAAAAGGTGTTCAACGTAAACATATCTCGAAACAAGTGGATCTTAAGAAGGGATATAAAGCGATTTGTTGGGAAGCACATTAAGGGTGCCGAAATAACGGAATCTGGAATTTTAGCAGCGGCCCATCTGGCCGGTCCCGGAAATGTGCAAGCGTATTTGAGGTCCTTTGGAAAGACAGATGTAATGGATGGTTACGGTACTTCAATTGCCAATTACATTAAAAAGTTTTCAGGATATGATATATCCATGATTCCGGCTGAAAAGAATCCTCGAATTTAAAATATGAATTAAAAATCAAAATGGGAAACCTTGGCTTGATTGCCAAGGTTTTTTTATGCCTGGATGATAAAGATTGTGGGTCTCTTATGTAAATCTACTACAACATTTTTCCATGATGCCGCGGTCTCCGTATGAATGAATTCGGAAGTTAAAGTAATGTCTGAAGCTACGCAGACTAATGTATTTCCTGCCAATGTTCGCTGCAGTTCCTCTAATAATTTATTATTGCGATACGGTGTTTCTATAAAAATTTGGGATTGCCGCTCCTCTCGTGATCTTTTCTCTAATCGCTTAATTTCTTTTTTCCTTTCAGAACTATCAATAGGTAAATAACCGTTAAAGGCAAAATTCTGCCCGTTCAAACCGCTGGCCATCAAGGCCAGTAGGATAGAAGACGGCCCAACCAGAGGTACCACCTGTATTTGTTTTTCATGGGCAATTTTTACCACTGCCGCTCCAGGGTCGGCAACACCGGGACAACCTGCTTCCGATAAGATTCCAACATCAAATCCGTTAAAACAGGGGTCCAGAAAACTTGGTATTTCAGATGCATCGGTAAATTTGTTAAGTGCAAAAAGCTGTAAGGATGGTTGTGATTTTCTTGGACTTATTTTTTTTATAAAATGTCGTGCTGTTTTTTCGTTTTCTACAACATAGTAATCAATACTTTCTATGGCGCGCTTTATGGATATGGGCAATACTTCCAAAGGTGGACTATCTCCCAAAGTAGAGGGTATTAAATAAAGTTTTCCTTTTGATGTTTTACTCGCCATAGTGTTTTCTAAAGTTCCTTTGCAATACGATTACAAGCATCGTTTATGAGCTGATATACATGTTCAAAACCATCTTCACCCCCATAATAGGGGTCTGGCACTTCATTTATAATGGCATCCCCATTGCTTAGCAATAAACGGACTTTTTTTGCTTGTTCCTTAGAGCGACTCACTCCTATGATATTCTCATAGTTGCTCTTGTCCATAGAGAAAATCATGTCAAAATCCTCTAGGTCTTGAGCCTTAAGCTTTCTACAAACTTGATTGCTTATGTCCAGACCATGTTTTTTAGCTACTGCAATAGACCTCTTGTCCGGTGCCTTTCCCACATGATACCCAGCAGTACCGGCAGAATCTACAAATACATGACTCAAATCAATTTTGCTTTTAAGCACGCCTTCGGCTAACGGTGACCTACAGATGTTTCCAAGGCATACCATTAGCACTTTCGTCTTCATGTAGGATTTAGGAGAATTTTTTGGTAAGGTCGTCTATATACTTTCGGAATTGTTTATCCGTTTCGGCAAGGTTGTCAACTGTCTTGCATGCATGTAGGACAGTTGCATGGTCTCTTTTACCAATTTGCGACCCAATACTGGCCAAAGAGGCCTTTGTAAATTTTTTGGCAAAGAACATTGCTAATTGGCGCGCTTGTACGATATGTCTTTTCCTAGTCTTTGATTGTAGGGTGGCCACATCCATTTCAAAGTAATCGGATACTACTTTTTGAATATAGTCGATGGAAACTTCACGTTTCGTGTTTTTCACAAACTTCTCTACCACTTGTTGAGCGAGTTCCAAAGTAACTTCGCGTTTGTTTAAGGTGGATTGTGCTATTAGGGAAATAATGGCCCCTTCCAGCTCTCTTATATTCGTTTTGATATGTTTTGCTACATATTCTACAATGTCATCCGGTATCTCAACGCCGTCCCTATACAATTTGTTATTAAGGATGGATATCCTTGTCTCATAATCCGGACTTTGCAGTTCTGCGGACAATCCCCACTTAAAACGGGACAATAAACGCTGTTCAATATCCTGCATGTCTACCGGTGCTTTGTCCGATGTAAGGACGACTTGCTTACCGTTTTGATGCAGGTGGTTGAAAATATGGAAAAACACATCCTGTGTTCCGGATTTACCGGAAAGAAATTGAACGTCATCAATAATAAGAACATCTATGAGTTGATAAAAATGAATGAAATCATTTCTGGTGTTCTTCTTAACTGATTCAATATACTGCTGCGTAAATTTTTCAGCGGATATATACAGAACAGTACGTTCCGGGTACTTATCCTTTATTTCTACCCCAATGGCATGTGCCAAATGGGTTTTCCCCAATCCTACTCCTCCAAAAACCAATAACGGGTTAAAGGATGTGCCTCCAGGTTTGTTGGCTACGGCCATACCGGCAGATCGGGCCAACCTGTTGGAATCACCTTCCAAGAAATTGTCAAAGTTATAATTGGGGTTTAACTGCGATTCTATTTTAATGTTACGTATTCCCGGAATAACGAAAGGATTCCTCAGTTCAGGATTTTTGGATTTAATGGGAACGTCCATTTCTTGGGGGCTCATCGTGCCTCTATTTGAACTTGGTATTTTTTCGGTAAAAGGTTCTTTGTTACCGTAAGTGTTCTCCATGCGGATGATATAAACCAATTTCGCGGATTCTCCAAGTTCTTTGGTCAAGGCAACTTTTAAAAGTTTTACGTAATGTTCTTCGAGCCACTCGTAGAAAAATTTGCTGGGCACCTGAATGCTTAAAGCATTGTCCGTTAACTTGATGGGCTTAATAGGTTCAAACCATGTTTTGAATGCCTGCGGTTGGATATTATCCTTGATAAATATCAAACAGTTTTTCCAAACGGAATTTGCAGTAACACTCAT